>DNOQ01000248.1 GCA_003501665.1 Bacteroidales bacterium
TCAACAAATCAGAACCAGGGGATTTTAAAAGTCTCAGAATAATGGTAGCAGGTGCAGATAAGTGTCCGGATTCCCTCAGGGAAGGGTATCTGAAAAAACATGGAGTAACACTTCTCGAGGGTTATGGAGCTACGGAAACTTCCCCGGTCATTTCTGTCAATAAATTTGAATTCAACAGACCGGGGAGTACCGGGAAAGTTATTCCGGGGCTAAAAGTAAAAATTGAGAATTTTGAAACCGGAGAGGATTGTAAAACGGGAGAAGTCGGAAAGATCCTCGTAAAAGGCGACTCTGTTATGAAAGGTTATTATGAGGATCCGGAGCTTACTGCCGAAGTACTGAATGATGGTTGGTATAATACGGGCGATATGGGTTACCTTGATGAAGATGGATATCTGTGGCATTCCGGTCGATTTAAGAGGTTCACAAAAGTAGGAGGGGAGATGGTGTCTCTGGTTAAAGTTGAAAATGTCCTTGAGAAATATCTTCATGAGGGTGTTTCCTGCTGTGTTGTTGAGCTAGCAGATGAGAAAAAGGGATCATATATTGTTGCAACAGTTTCTCAGGAAGTGAATAAAACGGAGATCCTCAGGAAGATGATGAATGATCTGCCAAGTATTGCTCTTCCGAGACAATTTGTTGTTATTGAACAGTTACCCATGATGAGTTCAGGGAAAATAGATTTCCGGACCGTTACCAGGATGGTACAGGAAATAATGAGTGATTCAGAATCAAAACAACAGGAATAACATTAAACTGAATCAACCAATGTTGCCGGTTACAGGTTCCTGGTTGGCTTTTTGCCCATGCAGGTCCTGAATATCATCTGTTGATAACGTTCAACAAGTATCCGGAACTGGTCCTTATCACCCTTCAGAATTAACTGTATCAATTCATAATCGGTTATCCGGGCAAAATAAAAGCCTTCGTGGGGCCGAAGGCATGAAATACTGAACAGCTTATAGTTTGAAATACCTTTTTCCCAGATTATTCTTTTTGTTTCTTCTTTATTTTTATACCATACGTTAAACCAAGGCCAACTACAAAATTACGATCTTTTTCATCTTTATCACTTGTAATGTCGGTTAATCCCGGAACCATCCTCAGATTAACACCAATATTATTCTTAAATTTATAACCTATTTTAACAGGCACACTTAAATCAAACTTGTTCATATAATCCATAAAATTTTCGGTAATTCCTTCGTATTTATCTTTAGCGCTGAGCAGTAATCCTGGCTGTAATCCAGCCTGTGCAAAAAATCCGCCCGGGAGCTGATACCTCAATTCTACAGGAATATTTGCGTACCAAAGGTTAACTCTTCCCTCAAGATTACCTTCCGTCCAGCCTCCTCCCTGGAAAGATAACAATCCTCCGCTTCTGATGCTTAGCTGATCAGAGAACGACCAGACAGGTAAACCAATCCCTGCCTGGAAACCTATAATAGGATCATCCCATGAAGATGAAGGATCATCCCCGTAAACAGAAGACCTGGTTAAACAGATTTCAGGAATATATTCCTCCTCACAAAACCAAGGGTATACAACGTAACATGATTGAAATGCAATTAAACAAACTGCAATCAGTTGCAGAAACAAGACATTTCGCTTCATAAAGTAGTTTTAAGTGGTTAGTAATTCATTAACAAATAATGAAAAAAGAAGCTCTCCTTTCGCTATGTTAAATATATACCATAAAAAAGCAAAAGTCAAATATATTTTATTTCTTCAGACTATTAATCCGCCTTCTCGTAAAGCTTCGGCCTTCGGTCGTCGTAGTCCGGATAAATCGGGACGAAAACGACGGACGCAAAGGAAAGATATAAATAGCTTCTCCGAATTCGTAAACTCGGTTCCTCGGTGCTTGCACCGTTCTTTGAGTCCGGAGGTTGCTCCGGGGTTCAAACCAGTTGATTTCATAAATAAAATTAATTTATTGATAATAAATGAAATATTCCAAAAATAAAGCCTACCTTGCGCCATATTAATTAAATCATATTATGAGTAAAGGAATTGTAAAATTTTATAATGAATATCGTGGATTCGGATTCATTAAGGAAGAGAACTCCCCCAAAGAGTATTTTGTTCATTCATCAGGAATAAAGGAAACCATTAAGGAGAATGATATAGTAACCTTTGAACTGGAGCAGGGAAGAAAAGGATTAAATGCAGTAAATGTTAAACTTGCTTAGTTTATATATTATAATCATTTAAAATTTTTGGTCCCGCCCAGAGCGGGACTTTTTTTATAAATATTTAAGAATATGTTTGAAAAAAAAACAGTTGTTTATAAATCACCCGACCTTTCAAAACTGAGAGAAGTAATCATTGATCACAGGACAAAAATATATATAGCTCCGGGTGCGGATATTGAGGAAGCTAAAAGCCGTTATTTATCCAGGCTCCTCGTCAGAAAAACAAAATAACAGAATACCGTAATAACCAGTCGGGAATAAAATCAATTTTACAAAGATTGATTCTTACTCAGATAAAGCAAGTAACATCTATTATGATAATTACCACTATTATTTTGTCTATAATTGCCTTATTTATCTTCAGAAAAATGCCATTCAACAAAAAGGTTTCTGTTTTTATGCTGAATTTGAAGAAGCTATTTATAAAGCAGCCTTAATATATTCCGGTTAACTGTAACAGGAAAATCACCTGGTTTCGTTGGTTTCCATTGTCTGTTATGACAAAAAAAAATTTCGAGTCACTGGTTAAGAATAGGATCTCTG
>DNOQ01000347.1 GCA_003501665.1 Bacteroidales bacterium
CAGAGATCCTATTCTTAACCAGTGATTCGAAATTTTTTTTTGTCATGACAGACAATGGAAACCAACGAAACCAGGTGATTTTCCTGTTACTGTTAACCGGAATATATTAAGGCTGCTTTATAAATAGCTTCTTCAAATTCAGCATAAAAACAGAAACCTTTTTGTTGAATGGCATTTTCCTGAAGATAAATAAGGCAATTATAGAAAAAATAATAGTGGTAATTATCATAATAAATGTTACTTGCTTTATCTGAGTAAGAATCAATCTTTTTAAAATTGATTTTATTTCCGACTGGTTATTACGGTATTCTGCTATTTTGTTTTTCTGACGAGAAGCCTGGATAAATAACGGCTTTTAGCTTCCTCAATATCCGCACCCGGAGCTATATATATTTTTGTCCTGTGATCTATGATAACTTCTCTCAGTTTTGATAGGTCGGGTGATTTATAAATAACTGTTTTTTTTTCGAACATATTTTCAATATTTTAAAAAAAAGTCCCGCTCTGGGCGGGACCAAAAATTTTAAATGATTATAATATATAAACTACGCAAGTTTAACATTTACTGCATTTAATCCTTTTCTCCCCTGCTCCAGGTCAAAGATCACTATATCATTCTCCTTAATGGTTTCCTTTATTCCTGATGAATGAACAAAATACTCTTTGGGGGAGTTCTCTTCCTTAATGAATCCGAATCCACGATATTCATTATAAAATTTTACAATTCCTTTACTCATTATGTGATTTTATTAATATGGCGCAAGGTAGGCTTTATTTTTGGAATATTTCATTTATTATCAATAAATTAATTATTTTTATCATTATTAAAAATATAAATGACAGGATTGACAGTAAAAACCTTACCCTGATATTATTGTCATATCGAATTTTTTATCTGTTCTATAATTATACAACGTGTAACAGATTAAATTTGTTTTGAGGACCCAATCCTGATGACAGATAATGAATTAATAAAAGAAATCCTCCTGGGGGATAAAGAGAAATTCCGGTTTATCGTTGAAAAATACCAGCAGATGGTATTCCGTACCTGTATGGGTTTTGTACATGACCGTGACGATGCAGAGGATCTGGCACAGGATGTGTTTATTCAGGCTTATCAGTCATTATCACGTTTTAAAGGGGAATCTGCTTTTTCTACCTGGCTATACAGAATTGGAGTTAATGCTTCTCTGAATAAGCTCAGAGAATCACCCCTGAAAATTATGATGCAGAAATTTGAGAAGATCACCGGACATAAGACAGAAATTGAAAGTTATCCGCCTGTGGCAGATACAGAAGATCCTGAGAACATACTTATCCGGCAGGAACATATCGAATGGATACAGCGGACGCTCGGCTCTCTGCCGGAAAACCAGAAAACCGCCATTGTTTTAAGCAAATATGATGATCTTTCACAGAAAGAAATAGCAGAAATCATGAATACTACAGAAGGCGCCGTGGAGGCCCTTCTTCAAAGGGCAAAGAAGAACCTTCGTGAAAAATTGTCAGGTAAGGGAAAAAATAAATCCGGTAACCCGTAGGAAAACAGTATATTTTGTTTCTAATCATAAAAACAGGTAAAAATGAACTGTCAGTTATGTAAGAAGGAATTAGATTCATACATCGAAGGGAAGCTGTCTGATGATCTGAAAAATCAGATTGAGGCTCATTTGCTTATATGCAGTGATTGTAAAGACGCTTACAGGCTTCAGATCCTGGCCGACAGGGTTATGGCTGCAGAAAAAGAACTTGAGGTTAATCCTTTCCTGGCAACCCGTGTGATGGCTGAAATAGAAACCCGTGAATCCGGTACTGTCAGGAGTATTCCAAATGTATTGCGCCCGGTACTGATCACCATCTCCATGGGAACTGCTGTATTCCTTGGCGTGATTATGGGTAGTATTCCTCAGTACAAAAAGATCCGGGAAACCATACCGGTTGAACTTGCACTTATTGATGATACCCGGATTGAATCAATTGATTTGCTTTCAAATGAATAACGATCAGATTATGAAAACTGTAAGAAATAACAGGTGGATGATATGGGCAATTTTGATTCTGGCAGTAATGAATATTACCACACTTATAACTCTGTTAGTCCACAGAAGCCATTCACCGGAAGAAATCAAAGCAGCATCATTTCTGCAAGCGGGAGCGGACAATGCCTCAATGAGATACAGTGGAAGATATTTCCGTGAACAGTTGAGCCTGAACAGGGATCAGATGAAAAGATTTTCGGAATTCAATCCTGAGTTCAGGAATAATGTAAGAAACATAAATCTGAAACTGATAAAAATAAGACATCAGATGATCAGGGAGATGGCATCCGAAACAAGTGATACTGAAAAATTAAATATTCTCTCCGATTCTGTTGGTCATTTACATGCAGATCTGAAAAAGCTTACATATAAATATTTCATGGATTTTAAAAAGATCTGCAACAGAGAACAACAGGAAAAGCTCGAACAGATGTTCGGGGAAATGTTTGCCGGTGATAATCAGCCGGGACCAAATATGCAGAGAGGCCCCTACGGCAGAGGATATGGGAGAAGATTCAATAATTAGTCGGAAAAACCGGTATCAGAGGGGTTGATCACTCATTATTTCCTGCACCATCCTTGTAACGGTCCGGAAATCTATCTTCCCGGAACTCATCATGGGTAACTGTTCAATAACAACAAACTGCCTCGGAAGAGCTATACTGGGAAGATCATTCATCATCTTCCTGAGGATCTCCGTTTTATTCACTTCCTGAGAAACTGTTGCAACAATATATGATCCCTTTTTCTCATCTGCTATCTCAACAACACAGCAGGAAACACCCTCATGAAGATATTTCTCAAGGACATTTTCAACTTTAACCAGAGACACCATCTCCCCTCCTACTTTTGCGAACCTCTTAAATCTACCTGCATGCCACAGATATTCATCTTCATCAAGGTAACCCATATCGCCCGTATTATACCAACCATCATTCAGTACTTCGGCAGTAAGCTCCGGATCTTCATAATAACCTTTCATAACAGAGTCGCCTTTTACGAGGATCTTTCCGACTTCTCCCGTTTTACACTCCTCACCGGTTTCAAAATTCTCAATTTTTACTTTTAGCCCCGGAATAACTTTCCCGGTACTCCCCGGTCTGTTGAATTCAAATTTATTGACAGAAATGACCGGGGAGGTTTCTGTCGCCCCATATCCCTCAAGAAGTGTAACTCCATGTTTTTTCAGATACCCTTCCCTGAGGGAATCCGGACACTTATCAGCGCCTGCAACCATTAGCCTCAGACTCCTGAAATCCCCTGGTTCTGATTTGTTGA
>DNOQ01000529.1 GCA_003501665.1 Bacteroidales bacterium
AATATTTAACAATGATGCAATATACGAAAAAAGGGATAACAGCTTATCCCTTTCAATTTAAATCTTTTATCAGGATTATTTCACTTCTCCATCTTCAGAACCGGCAGTAGCATTATCATCTGTACTCTCAGGCGGTAATTCGGCCGCGGCAGTATTCTCATCCCTGACCTCTTCTGTAGTCCCGGCTTTCAATTCGTCAGCTTTCACAGCTTTAACCACACCTGCTTTTTCAGTAACAGCCTCTTCACCTTTTTTCTTTAAGGATCTTCTTCTCCTTGTCGATTTGGTTTTTGCACTTTCGGTTTTACCGAGCATGGCTTCGTTGAAATCGACCAGTTCAAGGATACACATTTCGGCATTGTCGCCCATTCTGTTACCTGTTTTCAGAATACGTGTATATCCTCCGGGTCTCTCACCGACTTTTGGTGATACCTCGCGAAATAATTCAGATACCGCTGCTTTATCTTTAAGGTAGCTGAATACCAATCTCCTCGAGTGAGTTGAATCCTGTTTTGCTTTTGTTATCAGCGGTTCAACATAAGTCCTCAGCGCTTTGGCCTTAGCTGTGGTGGTTGTGATCCTCTTATGGAGGATCAACGATGTTGCCATGTTTGACAGCATTGCCTTTCTGTGAGAACTGGTTCTTCCTAAATGATTTATACTTCTAGAATGTCGCATTTTTTCTCCTCAAAATTTTCAAATTAATCTCTGTCCAGTCTGTATTTTGTAACATCCATTCCGAATGAAAGGCTCATAGATTCAAGCAGTTCATCAAGTTCGGTAAGTGATTTTTTACCAAAGTTCCTGAACTTGAGAAGGTCATTTTTATTGAACTTGACGAGGTCGCCAAGTGTTTCAACCTCTGCAGCCTTCAGACAGTTCAGAGCTCTTACCGAAAGATCAAGATCTATAAGTTTGGTTTTAAGCAGTTGTCTCATATGCAGTATCTCCTCATCGAATTCCTCATTAGCCAGTTTATCATCTGAGTCGAGGGTTATCTTTTCATCGGAAAACAACATAAAATGATAGATAAGTATTTTAGCTGCCTCCTTTAGTGCATCCTTGGGATGTATGGAACCATCGGTTTCAATTTCAATCAGCAGCTTCTCATAGTCGGTTTTCTGCTCAACACGGTAATTTTCAATTGAATATTTTACATTCCTTATCGGGGTAAAAATGGCATCAATCGCTATCAGTCCGAACTCCCCTTCGGAAGGTTCATTTTCTTCTGCAGGAACATACCCCCTGCCTTTACTGATGTTAAGCTCTATCTGGAGTTTAACATCAGATTCCATTCTGAAGATGACCAGATCGGGGTTCAGGACTTCGAAGCTGATCAGGGAGTTGTTCAGGTCGCCGGCCTTGAATACCTCCTTATTATGGATTTTTACAGAGATCTTTTCATGATCAGCCTCATCGATAATACGTTTAAACCGGATCTGCTTAAAATTAAGGATGATCTCAGTAACATCCTCTATTACTCCGGTTATGGTTGAGAATTCATGATCGATACCTTCAATTTTGACAGTCGTAACAGCATATCCTTCGAGCGATGAAAGAAGGATTCTTCTCAGGGCATTACCTACAGTTATACCATAGCCAGGTTCAAGAGGACGGAATTCGAATTTTCCGAGTTTGTCATCCGATTCCAGCATTAATACTTTGTCGGGCTTCTGGAATGATAATATGGCCATTTGATTTATCTTATATTGTTATTTTGAATACAATTCCACAATCAGTTGTTCTTTAATATCTTCAGGTATTTCGGAACGTTGAGGTAAATTCATGAACTTTCCTGCCATCTGTGTTTCATCCCATTCAAGCCATGCAAGTTTGGAACCTTTCCTTGTTGTAAGGGCGTCAATAATTGTTTCGAGGGATTTTGATTTCTCGCGTACCCCGATTATGTCGCCCGGTTTCATCTGAAATGAAGGAATGTTCACAATATTTCCGTTCACAGTAATATGACGGTGTGAAACCAGTTGCCGTGCAGATGCCCTGGTAGGGGCAATTCCCAGGCGATACACCACATTGTCAAGCCTTGCTTCAAGAAACTGAAGCAGTACCTCACCTGTTACACCCTTGCTTCTCGAAGCCTTCTCAAAAGTATTACGAAACTGGCGTTCCAGCACGCCATAGGTATATTTTGCTTTTTGCTTCTCCCTCAGCTGAATTCCATATTCCGAGGTCTTTTTTCTTTTTTTGTTGATTCCATGCTGGCCGGGAGGAAAATTTTTTCTTTCCAGGTATTTATCGGGACCAAAGATAGGATCTCCGAATTTTCTTGCAATTCTTGATCTTGGGCCTGTATATCTTGCCATTGTTAGTATGATTTTTCTAATAAGTCACTAAATTTCAATATATTAAACTCTTCTCCTGCCGGGAGCGCGGCATCCGTTATGAGGCATCGGAGTTACATCGATAATTTCAGTCACTTCTATCCCGGAATTGGCTATAGTTCTTATTGCTGATTCACGGCCGGAACCCGGTCCCTTAACATAGACCTTTACTTTTCTCATACCGAGATCATAAGCCACCCTGCTACATTCTTCCGATGCCATTTGTGCTGCATAAGGAGTGTTTTTCTTCGAACCCTTGAAACCCATCTTACCTGCGGAAGCCCACGAAATTACCTGGCCCGAACTATTTGTAAGGGTCACAATAATATTATTGAATGATGAATGAATATGTGCCTGTCCGGATGATTCAACCTTAACGATCCTTTTCTTTAATACTCCTGTTTTCTTTGCCATATTATATTTTATTTAGTAGCTTTTTTCTTGTTTGCCACAGTTTTCTTTCTGCCTTTACGGGTTCTGGCATTGTTCTTTGTACTCTGCCCTCTTACCGGAAGTCCCAGTCTGTGGCGGACACCGCGATAACACCCGATATCCATGAGACGCTTGATGTTCAACTGTGTTTCCGAGCGAAGTTCACCTTCGAGCTTATAATTTTCATTAAGGATACGACGGATAGCATTGATCTGCTCATCGGTCCATTCCTCAACCTTAGCATTTCTGTCAACTCCTGCTTCATCAAGCACTTTCTGGGCGGTATTCCGGCCTACTCCGTAAATGTAAGTCAGTCCTACCTCGCCTCTTTTGTTTTTTGGTAAATCAACTCCGACTATACGTGCCATATAATTTTGTTAAATAGTTTGCAAAATTAATCAAATTATCCCTGTCTCTGCTTAAACTTGGGATTTTTCTTATTAATAACATACAGACGCCCTTTCCTTCTGACTATCTTGCATGTAGCGCTGCGTTTTTTAACAGATGCTCTTACTTTCATTATCTTATTGTTTTATTTATATCTGAATGTAATTCTTCCTTTGGTCAGATCGTATGGCGACATTTCAACTTTCACCTTATCGCCAGGGAGGATCTTTATATAATGCATTCTCATTTTACCGGAGATATGAGCGGTAATAACATGTCCGTTCTCGAGCTCTACCCTGAACATAGCATTGGACAGGGCCTCAATTATGGTACCGTCCTGTTCAATAGAAGGTTGTTTAGCCATATTACATTTTATTTAAAACTTCTTCAATAAACTGAAATGTTGTCAAAACGTCAGGCTTTTCTCTGTTCACTGCTACAGCATATTCGAAATGTGCCGAAGGTTTGCCGTCTGCAGTCTTTATGGTCCATCCGTCTCTCATCTGGACTGTCTCTTTTTTTCCAAGATTGATCATAGGCTCTATACAGATTACCAGACCTTTCCCCATTTTCGGACCGGTCCCCTTTCTTCCAAAGTTAGGAACTTCGGGGGCTTCATGTAACTTTTTCCCCAGACCGTGTCCCACCAGTTCCCTTACTACTGAAAAACCTCCGCTTTCAGCCATGGTCTGAACTGCTGATGAAATATCTCCTACACGGTTACCTGCAACTGCGGCTTTCACTCCTTCCTCAAGGGATGCTCTGGTGAAGTCAAGCAATCGTTTCAGTTCATCACTTATCACTCCGACCGGAAACGTATATGCACTATCTCCATACCAATCATTCAGTATAACCCCGCAGTCTATCGAAATGATATCTCCCTCCTTCAGGATATAACCGGATGGTATACCGTGAACCACCTCGTCATTTACTGAAGTACAGAGGCATTTGGGAAATCCGCCATAACCCTTGAATGCCGGAATCGCATGATGATCACGGATAAACGTTTCGGCAATCTGATCAAGGTAAAGAGTGGTAACCCCGGGTTGTATATGCCTGGCAATTTCAGCAAGTGTCTCCGACACCAGTAAATTGCTTTCCCTTAACAACCCTACCTCTTCATCAGTCTTATAATACAACATCAAAGAACGTGATACAATTATATGGATGTAACGGCACCTGATCTGCCCTTAACCCTTCCGGATTTCATGAGCCCGTCGTAGTGCCTCATAAGCAAATGACTCTCAATTTGCTGAAGTGTATCAAGGATAACTCCTACAAGGATCAGAAGCGATGTACCGCCATAAAACTGTGCAAACTGGGGTGTAATTCCCGTTTTCACGGCAACAGCCGGAAGAACTGCAATGATCGCAAGGAAGATGGATCCAGGTAATGTTATCCTCGACATTATCATATCAAAAAATTCCACAGTCTTTCTGCCGGGCTTAATACCAGGGATAAAACCGCCGTTCTTTTTCATATCTTCAGCCATCTGAACCGGATTTATTGTGATGGCTGTATAAAAATAGGTAAACGCGATAATCAGAACAGCAGTTACAAAATTATACCAGAAACCATACATATTTGAGAAGGCAACGACAAATCCTGAGGTGGGATTTGCTGAATACCCGGCGATAATGATTGGCAGCATCATAATTGCCTGTGCAAATATTATAGGCATTACTCCGGCTGCATTCACTTTGAGGGGAATATATTGCCTGACCCCTCCATATTGTTTGTTGCCGATTATCCTTCTTGCATATTGTACCGGAACCCGGCGGGTACCCTGTACAAGAAGTATGGTTCCGAGAATGACTACAAAAAGAACAACAAGTTCCACAATCAGAGCAACCGCTCCGCCTGCCCCGTTCATACGTGCACCTGCTTCAAATATAAAATTTGCAGGCAGCCGTGCAATAATACCTATCATTATTATGAGTGATATTCCGTTACCAATCCCCTTGTCGGTTATTCTTTCGCCGAGCCACATAACAAACATGGTACCGGCAGTAAGTATTATCACCGAGGATATCTGGAAAAAGAGACCTGACAGGATAAATGCGGAAGGCGGAAGCTGTGCGTGAAGGTTGACAAGATATGTGGGAGCCTGAAGGATAAGGATGAAAACCGTAAGGATCCTGGTATACTGGTTCATTTTACGTCTTCCGCTTTCACCCTCTTTCTGTAATTTCTGGAAATAAGGAAATACTATACCAAGAAGCTGAACAACGATTGAAGCCGAAATATATGGCATTATCCCCAGTGCAAAAACTGATGCCTGTGAAAATGCTCCTCCCGAGAACATATCAAGCAATCCCATGATCCCGGATGATGTCTGGTTCCTGAGTCCTTCGAGCTGGGATGGATCAATACCCGGCAATGTGATATATTTACCAAACCTGTACAGCAGGATAATGCTGAAGGTGTAAATAAGTCTGGCTCTCAGATCTTCTATCTTGAATATGTTCTTTATGGTCTGAATCAGTCTCATGAAATTACAATTTTACAGCAGTTCCGTTTTTGGCTTCAATAGCTTTAACAGCCGATTTACTGAATGCATTGGCATGAACCTCCAGTTTTCTTTCAAGGGTTCCTTTACCCAGTATTTTAACCAGGTCATTCTTTGAGATCAGTCCTGCAGTTATCAGTACTTCCCTGTCTATCATTTCCAGGTTTTTCTTTTCAGCAAGGATTTGAAGAACACCCAGGTTTATACCTTTGTACTCCCTGCGGTTTATATTTGTGAAGCCATATTTCGGAATACGTCTCTGAAGCGGCATCTGTCCGCCTTCAAAACCTATTTTTTTAGCATATCCTGATCTTGATTTGGCGCCTTTATGACCTCTCGTGGAGGTTCCTCCTCTTCCCGAACCCTGTCCGCGACCAAGGCGTCTTGCTTTTTTTACCGATCCCTTAGCTGGTTTTAAATTACTTAAATCCATCACTTTATATCTTATATATTATTTAAATATTCTCCACCCTGACCAGGTGTCTGATCTTGTTAACCATTCCGATTATCTGAGGTGTTGCCTCATGTTCGACACTATGGTTTAATTTACGGATCCCCAGGGCATCAAGAGTTCTTTTCTGCCTTTCGGGTCTGCCGTTTCTGCTTCTGACCTGGGTAATTCGGATTTTTGCCATTTTATTATTATTTACATCAGCCGTTAAACACTTTTTCCATCGACACACCCCTGTGTTCCGCCACAGTGAATGCATCACGAATTTCGAGAAGCGCCGCGAAAGTAGCTTTGACAAGATTATGAGGATTTGAGGAGCCTTTCGATTTGGCAAGCACATTTCTTACTCCGACGCTTTCGAGGACAGCACGCATGGCTCCACCGGCTTTTACACCGGTACCTTCGGCCGCCGGTTTGATGAATACCTTTGCACCTCCAAATTTGGCTATCTGTTCATGTGGTATTGTACCATTTATAACCGGCACTTTTATAAGGTTCTTTTTTGCATCTTCAATACCCTTTGCAATTGCCGTGGTAACTTCACTGGCTTTACCAAGGCCATGCCCCACAATACCGGCTTCATTGCCCACAACCACAATTGCCGAAAAGCTGAATGTGCGTCCTCCCTTTGTTACCTTTGTAACCCTCTGGATACTTACCAGCCTGTCCTTCAGTTCAAGATCGCTGGTCTTAACTTTTCTTATACCTTCTGCCATAATTAATTAGAATTTTAATCCGCCTTCTCTTGCTGCGTCAGCCAGTGACTTAACCCTGCCATGATATTTATAGCCGCTCCTGTCAAAAACAACTTTTTCGATACCTTTTTCTTTACATTTTGCTGCCAGAATTTTCCCCACAAGCTTTGCCTGTTCACTCTTTTTAATTCCTGTAACAGCCGCAACTTCCTTTTCCCTTGAAGATGCAGAGAGAAGTGTTTCCCTCTTCTGATCATCAACCACCTGAACATATATCTGTTTATTGCTGCGATACACCGCTAATCGCGGCATATCGGCAGTACCGTTTATTTTTTTCCGGATCCTCATTTTGATCCTGGTTCTTCTTTCCAATTTAGTTAAAGCCATTTTTTAAACTATTTCCTGATTAATACAAATCCTAAACGTTTGCTGATTTACCGGCTTTCCTTCTCAACTGTTCACCCACAAACTTGATACCTTTACCTTTGTAGGGTTCAGGCGGGCGGAGGGATCTGATTTTTGCTGCAACATGCCCGATAAGCTGTTTGTCAACAGATGTCAGTGTAATTATCGGATTGCTTCTTCTTTCCGTTTTCGTCTCCACCCTTATCTCCCCGGGAAGTTCAAAAACTATATCATGGGAATAACCGAGGCTCATCTCCAGGTTTTGTCCCTTTGCCTCAGCGCGGTAACCCACACCAACGAGCTCAAGCTCCTTTTTAAAGCCCTGTGAAACACCGGTCACCATATTGGCAACAAGCGCCCTGTAAAGACCATGAAGCGATTTATGAGTCTTCGATTCCGAAGGCCTTGTAATAACAATCTGGTTATTGTCAACTTCAACTTTAATGTCCTTGTTGATAGTCTGACTAAGTTCACCAAGCGGACCTTTTACAGTGATCACATTGTCATCGCTTATATTGACAATAACACCCTTAGGCAGGTCGACAGGCATTTTTCCTATTCGTGACATAAGTTTTCCTCCTGATTAATAAACATAACATAAAACCTCACCACCAATCTTTTCCTTTTTAGCCTCCTTATCGGTCATAAGTCCTTTGGAAGTTGAAATAATTGCTATTCCCAGTCCATTAAGGACACGCGGGAGATTATCCGCTCCTGTATAATGCCGTAAACCCGGGCGGCTGACTCTCTTTAAATTCCTGATGGCAGGCTGTTTGTTCTTGGGATTATATTTAAGAGCTATTTTCAATGTTCCCTGTGTATTTTCACCTTCCACAATCTTATAACCCAGAATATATCCTTTTTCAAAAAGTATTCTGGCAATCTCTTTCTTAAGATTGGATGCAGGTGCCTCAACTACCTTGTGACCAGCCTGGATAGCATTTCTAATTCTGGTCAGTAAATCTGCAATAGGATCAGTCATCTTATATTATTTTGTAGTTTTAAATCAAATATAAATTACCAGCTTGCTTTTTTCACACCCGGGATAAGTCCGGCTGATGCCATCTCCCTGAATGTGATCCTGCTGACTCCAAACTGTCTCATATAACCCCTGGTCCGGCCGGTAAGCTTACAACGGTTACGCTGCCTGTTTGGATTGGAATTCCTTGGTAAACGGCTTAGCGCCACATAATTACCTTCGGCCTTGAGTCTATTTCTCTTTTCGGCATATTTTTGAGCCATTCTTATCCGTTTTACCTCACGGGCCATCATTGATTCCTTTGCCATATAATCAGTTTTTAAAAGTTTTAAATGGTAATCCGAAGTTTTTAAGAAGTGACAGAGCCTCTTCATCTGTATTTGCCGATGTTACAAATGTGACCTGCAGGCCCATTATCTTGTTTATTTTGTCGAGGTCTATCTCGGGAAAAATAATTTGTTCGGTAATTCCCATTGTATAGTTCCCCCTGCCGTCGAATTTAGCACTTATACCTTTAAAATCGCGGATACGGGGAAGAGCAACAGAGATAAGCCTTTCAAGGAATTCATACATTCTCTCTTTCCTCAGGGTGACCATTATACCGATAGGCATGTTTTTTCTTAACTTGAAATTGGATATATCCTTCGTAGAATAGGTCAGAACAGCTTTTTGTCCTGCGATATCTGTCAGTTCCTTCACACCCGATTCAAGCAGTTTCTTATCAGCAATAGCCTGACCAACACCCTGGTTAATTACTATCTTCGTCAGTCTGGGGACCTGCATCACTGTTTTGTAACCGAATTCCCTGACAAGAGCAGGGATTATTTCTTCGTTATATTTCTTTTTCAATGAAGGTATGTACATTACTTAATCTCCTCTCCTGATTTTTTAGAATAACGCACTAATTTATTTTTCTGATTGAGTTTTCTCCCGATACGGGTTGGTTTTCCTGAAGCAGGGTCGATAAGCATCAGGTTTGATATATGTATCGGTGCCTCCTTTTTAATAATTCCTCCCTGGGGAGCCTTTGAATGGGGTTTGGTATGTTTCGATATCAGGTTCAACCCTTCAACAATAGCTCTTTCCTTATCCCTGTCAACCCCAAGGACACGGCCTTTCTGGCCTCTTGATTCGCCGGTTATCACCATAACCGTATCACCCTTTTTTATATTTAATTTTTTTTGCATCGCTGTTCATTTTCAGGCATTACAACACTTCTGGCGCCAGTGATACTATTTTCATGTATTTGTCACGTAGTTCACGGGCAACCGGACCGAAAATACGGGTACCCCTTACCTCGTCGAGATTTGTAAGAAGGACCACTGCATTATCGTCAAATCTTATATATGAACCATCGGGTCGGCGTATCTCTTTCTTTGTTCTTACAACCACGGCCCTGCTAACGGTTCCTTTTTTTGCATCACCCGACGGAAGTGCAGATTTAACGCTTACTACGATCTTATCGCCGACAGTGGCATATCTTTTCCCGCTTCCGCCCAGCACCCGGATGCATAATACTTCCTTGGCTCCCGAATTATCGGCTACTGTCAGTCTGGATTCCTGCTGTATCATGATTACTTGGCTCTTTCAATTATTTCTACTAATCTCCATGTCTTGTTTTTACTCAGAGGCCTGGTCTCTGAAATACGGACCGTATCGCCGATTTTACATGAATTTTCCTCATCATGTGCCATCAGTTTTGTTGTTCTGTTAATGAACTTCCCATAGATGGGGTGTTTTACTTTTCTGCTTACGGCAACAACAATGGATTTTTCCATTTTATTGCTTACAACAACCCCGATACGTTCTTTTCTAAGATTTCTTTCCATTGCTGTTATACGGCTATTTTGATTTCTCATTTAATTCCCTTACCCTTAGTTCTGTCATCAGACGAGCTATTGTAAGCCTGGTCTGTTTTATCTTCTGGGGATTATCGAGCGGTGTGATGGCATGGTTAAGCCTCATGCGGACAAGCATGGTTTTTTCCGTATCTATACGCTCAATAAGATCCGGAGTGCTCAGTTCCCTTATTTCTGATGTTTTCATGTGTATAATTCTTTATTACTCTGCATAATCACGTCTGACAATGAATTTGGTAGGGATAGGAAGTTTTTGTGCGCCAAGACGCAGAGCTTCCCTTGCCACTTCATAAGAGACTCCTTCAGCTTCAATAAGGATCCTGCCCGGTGTAACCGGAACAACGAATCCTTCGGGTGCACCTTTTCCTTTACCCATACGGACTTCAGCCGGTTTTTTGGTAATGGGTTTATCGGGGAATACCCTGATCCAGAGCTGTCCTTCCCGTTTCATATAACGTGTAACAGCCTGACGGGCTGCTTCCAACTGTCTTCCTGTTATCCAGGCCTGTTCCAGAGCCTTTATTCCGAATGAACCAAATGCCAGCTGATTGCCTCTTTGTGCATTCCCTTTCATCCTACCCTTCTGCGCTCTCCTGTATTTGGACCTTTTTGGTTGTAACATGGATTAGATTCTTAAATTGTTCAACTGTAATACCCTATTTCTTCACTTTTCTTTTCAGGCTCTTGCCTTTTGTATTTCTTGCGCCGATATTCGGACTCAGATCCCTTCTGCCATAAACTTCTCCATTGCATATCCACACCTTGATACCTATAATTCCAACTTTGGTATGAGCCTCAGCCAGGGCATAATCGATATCCGCACGGAAAGTATGAAGTGGTATACGGCCCTCCTTGTATGTTTCTGTCCTTGCCATCTCAGCACCACCAAGACGTCCGGAGATAACGACCTTTATACCCTCTGCTCCCATACGCATCGTGGATGCTATAGCCATCTTTATCGCACGTCTGTATGATATCTTACCTTCAACCTGTCTGGCTATATTGTTACTTACAATGTTTGCATCCAGTTCGGGACGTTTGACCTCAAAAATATTGATCTGTACCTCCTTCCTGGTAATCTTTTTGAGCTCCTCCTTAAGTTTATCAACTTCCTGACCGCCTTTTCCGATAATGATACCCGGTCTTGCAGTATTTACGGTAACCGTTATCAGCTTCAGAGTTCTTTCAATAACTATTTTCGAAAGACTTGCCTTTGCAAGCCTGGCATTCAGGTAATCCCTGATTTTGGAATCTTCCACCAGCTTGCCGGAAAAATCCTTTCCGCCATACCAGTTGGAATCCCAGCCCTTGATTATGCCTAATCTGTTACCAATCGGATTTACTTTTTGTCCCATATTTTATTCTTCACTGTTTTCAATTTCCTTATTCATACTGTCAAGCACAAGGGTTACATGGTTCGATCTCTTTCTCAACCTGTAAGCCCTTCCCTGCGGGGCGGTCTGCAATCTTTTCATTGTACGGCCTCCGTCGACATGAACTGTTTTGATATACAGATTGCTCTCTTCAAGACGTACGCCTTCATTCTTGGCCTGCCAGTTGGCAATTGCCGATAGCAGCAGTTTTTCAAGCCTTCGCGACGCTTCCTGCGAACTGTATTTCAATATATCAAGTGCCTTATTTACCTCCTTGCCGCTGATCAGATCCGTTACGAGCCTCATTTTTCTTGGAGAGGTCGGACAGTTCCTGAGCACTGCCTGATACCTCTCGAGGGCAGCCTCTTTTTTCCTCTCAGCTGATATTCTTTTTCTCGCACCCATTTTATGATTTTTATTATTTACAGATTCATATTATTTATTCCCCGAGTGACCCCTGAAAGTACGTGTGGGAGCAAATTCTCCAAGCTTGTGGCCTACCATATTCTCAGTAATATATACAGGAATAAACTTGTTCCCGTTATGAACTGCTACAGTATGTCCGACAAAGTCAGGCGAAATTACCGATCTTCTCGACCAGGTTTTTATCACTGATTTCTTTCCGCCCTCATTCATTTCCAGAACTCTTCTCTCAAGTTTAAAATCAATAAAAGGGCCTTTTTTAATCGATCTGCTCATATTATATCAGTTATTTTTTCCTTCTTTCCAAAATATGTTTTGCCGAATACTTCTTTTTATCCCGGGTTTTATATCCCTTTGAAGGAAGACCTTTTCGCGATCTGGGATGCCCGCCTGATGCTCTTCCTTCTCCTCCTCCCATGGGATGATCAACAGGATTCATAACAACACCCCGTGTTCTCGGACGTATTCCAAACCAGCGGGAACGGCCTGCTTTTCCCGATCTTTCAAGGTTATGGTCGGGATTTGAAACAGTTCCTATTGTGGCACGGCAGGTTGTCAGTATCATTCGCGTTTCTCCCGAAGGCAGCTTTATTGTGGCATATTTCCCATCCCTGGCAGATACCTGGGCATATGTCCCTGCACTTCTGGCAAGCGCCCCTCCTTTACCCGGTTTGAGTTCAATATTATGAACTATGGTACCGAGAGGGATATCATTAAGGAACATGGTATTGCCAATTTCGGGAGGAGCATCTTTGCCCGATAAAATCTTATGACCAACCTGAAGCCCGGCAGGAGCAATTATATATCTTTTTTCCCCGTCTTCATAAACAATAAGGGCGATCCTGGCTGACCTGTTGGGATCATATTCGATCGACTTTACCGTTGCATGCATTCCGTCTTTATTCCTGAGGAAATCTATAATCCGGTACATCCTCTTGTGACCGCCTCCGATGTACCTCATTGTCATTTTGCCGCTGGCATTCCTTCCTCCTGATTTTTTCAGCGGACGGAGGAGGGATTTCTCCGGACTGGTGCTTGTGATGGTATCAAAAGCACTAATTATCTTGTTTCTCTGACCTGGTGTAACAGGTTTGATCTTTCTGACTGCCATGATATTGTTATATATTGCTGTAGAAATCTATTTTATTGCCTTCCGCGAGAGTGATAATCGCTTTTTTCGTAGCGGTTGTCTTACCTGTCAGAAGGCCCGATTTAGTATTTCTCGTTTTTACCTTGCCGCCATACCTCATGGTATTTACTTCTGCAACAGTAACCCCATAAAGTTCCTCGACAGCTTTCTTTATCTGTATTTTATTTGCATTCCTCGCAACAATAAAACCGTAGCGATTAAATTTATCACCCTGGTTTGTCATCTTTTCCGTTACTATCGGTTTCAGCAAAATATTCATTACTTAAAAGTTTACTGGTTTTAAAATGTTGAATGCAAAACGTCAACTGCACTCTCCACGAGGATCAGAGTCGAAGCCTTCATTATATTGTAAGTATTTAATTCTCCGGCAGTTACAACTTCAATCCCTTGCACATTTCGGGATGACAAATATATGTTTTTATTTTGTTCCGGTAAAACAATCAGTGATTTTTTGTTACTGATATTAAGGTTATCACCGATTCTGATAAATTCCCTGGTTTTGGGAGTTTCGAATGAAAAATCCTCCAGAACAATAATATTGTTTGATGAAGCCTTGTATGACAGAGCGGATTTTCTGGCCAGTTCTTTAACTTTCTTATTGAGTTTGAACCCGTAATACCGGGGTTTGGGGCCGAATATACGGCCGCCTCCCCTGAAGAGCGGGTTTTTGATACTTCCTGCGCGGGCGGTACCCGTTCCTTTCTGCCTTTTTATTTTTCTCGTGCTGCCTGCAATTTCACCGCGTTCTTTGGTTTTATGGGTTCCCTGGCGCTGATTAGCCATGAACTGTTTTGTATCCAGATATATAGCATGGTCATTTGGCTCAATCGCGAAAACAGAATCGTTAAGTGTAACTTTTCTTCCGGTTTCCTTCCCCTGAATATTAAGAACAGCTATTTCCATTATTTTAAAATTATTACGTAAGCACCTTTCGGACCTGGAACAGATCCTTTAACTATCAGTATATTATCTTCTGCCATAAGTTTCATTATACGCATACTTATCGACGTTACCTTCCTGTTTCCCTGATGTCCTGCCATTCTCATTCCCGGGAGCACTCTTGAAGGGAAGGAAGAAGCGCCCAGTGAACCGGGAGCTCTGCCCCTGTTATGCTGGCCATGGGTAACTCCGCCAACACCACTGAAGCCATGACGTTTGACAACACCCTGGAATCCTTTTCCCTTTGACCATCCTCTGACATCGACCCAGTTGCCGGTCCGGAAGATCTCTGCAGTCAGGACTTCTCCTTCCTTAAACCGCCGTTCTTCATAGCCGATAAATTCTGCCACCTTTTTTTTGGGCGCTGTATTTGCTTTCCTGAAATGTCCCGTTTCGGCTAAAGTTGAGTGCTTTTCCTTCTTATCCTCGAATCCAAGCTGTACTGCAGAGTATCCGTCCCTTTCTTTTGTCTTTACCTGAGTAACAACACATGGTCCGGCCTGCAGGACAGTGCATGCAACATTTCTCCCGTTTTCGTCAAATAGGGAGGTCATTCCTATTTTTTTTCCTATTAATCCCTGCATCACATTAAATCTTTACTGGGTTCATACTTTAATTTCCACTTCAACACCGCTCGGCAGCTCAAGTTTCATCAGAGCATCGATGGTCTTTGGNNTCTCTGGCTTTTTTGTTGACAAATGGCGACCGTAAGACTGTATAGATCTTTTTGTGTGTGGGCAGCGGAATTGGTCCGCTTACAACAGCACCTGTGGATTTTACGGTTTTTACGATCTTCTCGGCTGATTTATCGACCAGATTATGATCGTACGATTTCAGTTTGATTCGAATTTTCTGACTCATATTTAAAGAATTTTTCCTTTTGTAATTTCGACAATTCTGCCGGCTATATCTGCAGGCACCTCTTCATAGTGAGAGAACTCCATTGTCGAAGTTGCTCTGCCGGAGGTAAGGGTCCGTAGTACAGTAACATAGCCGAACTTTTCTGCCAGAGGTACTTTTGCCCTGACGACCCTTGAACCTGCTTTCGATTCCATTCCTTCCACTCTGCCCCTTCGTCTGTTAAAATCGCTTATTACATCGCCCACATATTCTTCGGGTGTAACGACTTCCGTCGACATTATTGGCTCCAGAATGACCGGGTTGCATTTACCCGCATACCTTCTGAATGCCTGTTTTGCAGCGATTTCAAATGACAGAGCATCGGAGTCAACCGGATGGAACGAACCGTCTTTTACTATCACTTTGAGACTATCCAGGGGAAATCCGGCCAGTGGCCCGTTTGACATTGATTCACGGAAACCTTTCTCGATGTACGGAATGAATTCTTTTGGAATATTTCCCCCCTTTATCTCATTAAAAAACTGAAGGCCTCTTATTCCGCTGTCTGCAGGCATTATTTCACCAGAAATATCTGCAAACTTGCCTTTCCCGCCGGTCTGCCTTTTAAATATTTCCCGGAATTCTGCAGAGATTGTGATTGCCTCCTTATATGCCACCTGTGGTGGTCCCTGATTACATAACACATTAAATTCCCTTTTAAGGCGGTCGATAAGAATCTCGAGATGGAGCTCTCCCATACCACTTATTATTGTCTGGCCGCTGTCGGGATCGATCCTTACCTGGAAAGTAGGATCTTCCTCTGCCAGTTTTGCAAGGGCAAGAGCCAGTTTATCCACATCAGCCTGGGTTTTTGGTTCTATTGCAATTCCGATAACCGGTTCCGGAAAATCCATTGATTCCAGCAATACCGGTTTATGGATCGCACAAAGTGTATCTCCTGTTTTAAGATCCTTAAATCCCACTCCCGCACAGATATCTCCTGCTGAAATACTTTCGATCGGATTCTGTTTGTTTGCATGCATACGGAAGAGGCGGTTTATCCTCTCACGTTTGCCGGTCCGCACATTTAGCATTGTATCTCCGGCTTTAAGAACACCGGAATATACCCTCAGGAATGCAAGGCGGCCCACAAAGGGATCCGTTGCTATTTTGAATGCCAGAGCCGACATCGGGGCATTATTATCAGGTTCGCGGATAACTTCAGTGTTATCCCTCGGATCAACACCTGATACAGCGCCCTTATCAACCGGAGACGGGAGAAATGCGGAAATTGCATCGAGAAGGCTCTGTATACCCTTATTTCTGAATGCTGCTCCGCATAGTACCGGTACAGCGATTCCGGCAATTGCTGATTTTCGTAATGCCGACAATACCTCTTCCGGGGTTATTGATGCATGATCATTAACATATCTTTCCAGCAGGGTATCATCCACCTCGGCAAGTGCTTCAATAAGCTTCCCTCTCCACTCTTCTGCCTCCTCAAACAAATCTTCCGGTATATCTTCAATTTCAAAACTGGACCCGAGTGATTCATCATCAGTATATATTCTTGCCTTCATACTCACCAGATCGACAATTCCGCGAAAGTTCTCTTCGTATCCCACAGGGATCTGAATGGGTACAGGATGAGCATCGAGTTTATTCTTGATCTGATGAACAACACTTAAGAAATCAGCTCCCGCACGGTCCATTTTATTAACGAATGCCAGTCTCGGCACACCGTATTTGTCTGCCTGCCGCCATACTGTCTCCGACTGTGGTTCAACACCACCCACACCACAGAATATTGCGACAGCACCATCAAGAACCCTGAGTGATCGTTCCACCTCAACGGTAAAATCCACATGTCCCGGAGTATCAATAATGTTTATCTTATAATTTTCATTATTATAGTTCCAGTATGTTGTGGTAGCGGCAGAAGTGATTGTTATCCCTCTCTCCTGTTCCTGGATCATCCAGTCCATCTGGGCATTACCATTATGAACCTCACCCATCCGATGGGTACGACCCGTATAGTACAGAATACGTTCTGTAGTAGTGGTCTTACCGGCATCAATGTGAGCCATAATCCCGATGTTCCTGGTATATTTAAGATCCTTGTCCATCAATCTTTCTGCCGCGGATAATTCTAAAATCTGAAATGAGCAAAAGCCTTGTTGGCTTCAGCCATTCTGTGTGTATCTTCTTTTCTCTTATAAGCGCCTCCCTCCAGTTTGTAAGCTGCCATCAGCTCGGCTGCAAGCCTTTCTGCCATCGAATGACCTGCCCTTTTACGTGCAAATGAGATCATATTTTTCATGCTGATACTAACTTTACGGTCAGCCCGGATCTCCATGGGAACCTGGAATGTGGCTCCGCCAACACGACGGGCCTTGACTTCAACCTGGGGTGTAACATTGTCGAGAGCCTGTTTGAAAATTTCAAGAGGAGTTTTCCCTTCATCCTTCAATTTATCACCAACGATTTCGAGTGAGTCATAGAAAATCTTATAGGCCAGATTCTTCTTTCCACTAAACATAAGATTGTTCACAAACCTGGTTACATACGGATCATTGAATTTCGGATCCGGTAACAGAATCCTCTTCTTTGGTTTAACTTTTCTCATAATCTTATTCCTTTTATGTTACTTCTTTGGCCTTTTGGCACCATATTTTGACCTTCTCTGGGTACGGCCGTCAACACCGGAAGTATCAAGGGCTCCACGGATCAGGTGATACCTGACGCCGGGAAGATCCTTTACCCTGCCGCCCCTTATAAGAACTATAGAGTGTTCCTGGAGATTGTGACCTTCACCCGGTATATAAGCATTTACCTCTTTCTGGTTTGTAAGCCGGACCCTGGCAACTTTCCTCATCGCCGAATTGGGCTTCTTTGGAGTTGTAGTGTAAACACGCACACAAACACCCCTCCTCTGAGGACATGAATCCAGGGCAGGCGCTTTGCTTTTATCGACCAGCTTCTTCCTGCCTTTTCTTACTAACTGTTGAATTGTAGGCATATTTCCAGTTATTTATATATTAAATTTTACTTAAAAAATTGGTTCGCAAAGGTATTTATTTTATTTATATATCAATCGTCAACATCTGAATTTTTTCCCAACCATACATCAAATCACACCACAAGACCCTTTAAATGCCTTCCTGAGGTCATTTAAACCATTACTGAGCTATTATCTGTATTAACTTTAATGTAAGTTATTAACAGGTAACTTCCCGACCTTTCCCGAAGAAAACCTCTTTTGTAAACTTACCATTGAGAGAAAAACCGGTACTCCTGCATTTCAAAAAACTGGTGCAAAGAAAATAAAAAATTTGTAATTCTTCCGGCTTTCATTATAGTTTTTAAAAAATTATTAATTTTGTCCGCTCAAAACCGGGGCAGAATATTATTTAATATCACAAATCATGAAGACATACCAGACTGACCAGATGAAAAACATTGTGCTCCTGGGTAATTCAGGATCAGGAAAAACCATTCTGGGAGAAGCGATGCTTTTTAACGGCGGCGTAATCGAACGAAGAGGTACAATTGAAGGACAAAATACCGTTTCCGATTATCGTCCCATCGAACAGGAAAACGGGAACTCGATTTTTTCAACAGTACTTTATACAGAATATCTGAATAAAAAAATAAATATTCTCGATACTCCCGGACTTGATGATTTCAGCGGGGGAGTCGTATCATCACTTTATGCATCCGATCTGGCGGTACTGATAATCAATGTACAGAACGGTGTTGAAGTTGGTACGGAGATCCACTTCAGACATGCCGAAAATGTAAATAAGCCAATGATAATGGTTATCAACGGGCTGGACCATGAGAAGGCAAATTTTGAAAAATCCGTCGAGATGATGAAAGAAAGGCTGAGCAATGATCTGGTTCTTGTTCAGTATCCCCTGAATGAAGGTGCGGGATTCAATGCCGTGATTGACGTTCTGAGGATGAAAATGCTGCGTTACGGGAAAGATGGCGGCAAAGCAGAAATAACGGATATCCCTGCCGAACAGTCTGACAGAGCTGCCGAACTGCACAATGCACTGGTTGAAAAAGCGGCTGAAAGCGATGAAGCACTTATGGAACTCTTCTTTGCCAATGATACCCTCACCGAACAGGAAATAAGAAAAGGCATCACAAAAGGAATCATTTCAAGGGGTATGCTACCGGTCTTCTGCATATCGGCAAAAAATAATATCGGCATCGATTCACTCATGGAATTCATTGTCAGTGAAGCACCTTCAATCACCGATATGCCTGTACAGAAAAACAGGAAGGGTCACGAGGTTAAACCCAATCCCACAGGACCGGCATCTGTGTTTGTTTTCAAATCATCAATCGAGGAACATATTGGTGAAATAAACTATTTCAGGGTATTTTCAGGCAGGATAACCGAAAACCTCGATGTGGTGAACACCAATAACGGAACAAAGGAGAGACTGTCGCAACTTTATGTCTGCGCGGGAAAGAACAGGACAAAAGTTCCTGAACTTCATACCGGAGACATCGGGGCATTTGTAAAACTCAAAAACACCAAGATGGGTCATACTTTGAATGTTCCGGGTAATGACTGGACATATCCGGGGGTCGCATTTCCCGAACCGAAATACAGGACAGCCATAAAAGCCCAGAGCGAGAGTGATGACGAAAAGCTTGGTGAAGCCCTCAACAAAATCCATCTTGAAGATCCTACCATCATCATTGAATATTCAAAGGAACTGAAACAGATAATTGTTCATGGTCAGGGAGAATACCACCTTAATATAATGAAATGGCATCTTGACAATATATACAGGATCCCTACCAATTATATTTCTCCCAAAATACCATACCGTGAAACGATTACCAAGGCAGCACAGGCCGATTACCGTCATAAGAAACAATCAGGAGGTGCCGGACAGTTTGGTGAAGTACACCTGATTATTGAACCTTATGTTGAGGGGATTCCGGAACTGACGATGCAGAAATTCGGCAGTAAGGAGATCAAGCTGTCTGTAAGAAACAAGGAAGAGATCGAGCTTGACTGGGGAGGAAAACTTATATATGTAAATTGTATTGTGGGCGGTTCGATCGATGCACGGTTTATGCCGGCAATTTTGAAGGGCATAATGGAGAAAATGGAAGTAGGTCCTCTGACCGGTTCCTATGCCCGCGATATAAGGGTTTATGTCTACGACGGAAAGATGCACCCGGTTGACTCCAATGAGATCTCTTTCAGGCTGGCCGGCCGGAATGCATTCAGTATAGCATTCAAAAATGCAGCTCCGAAGATACTCGAACCGATCTATGATGTGGAGATCATGGTTCCTTCCGACCGCATGGGAGATGTGATAAGTGACCTGCAGGGGCGTCGCGGAATGGTTCTCGGGATGAACAGCGAAAAGAGGTTTGAGGTAATAAAAGCAAGAGTCCCTCTTGCCGAAATGAACAAATACTCAACTGCACTCAGTTCCATAACGGGAGGCCGTGCAATATATACAATGAAATTCGCCGAATATTCACAGGTTCCGGGTGATGTACAGGATGCAGTGATAAAAACTTATTCTGAAGAAGAGGAAGAGGAATAATCCGGAAAACTCATGATTGACTGATAAAAGGAATCCCGTTATTTTAATGTGGATTTTCATATTATCTATACATGAGGAATATTTTTATATCTTCATGGTTTTTGTGAAACCTAAAAACTCATTTCATGAATAAATCTAAAACTGGATTCTTCGCATTCTTCATTTTATCCTTTATCATCGTGAAACTTACACCAGCCAATGCACAGAATTATGTCCCCGATAAATATTCAAATATAAACCAGACAGTTACTTCTGTCAGAATTGCCAGTGCCGCGATACTGCCTGATAAATGGGAAAAAGAGGTTAACTGGAACCGGATCGAGTCAATGGTGAGAAAGGCAGCCGTGGAAGGTGGTGCAGATGTAGTTCTTACTCCTGAAGGAATACTGGAGGGGTACATAATTGAAGATTCAAATAATATCCAGGATAAAAATGAAAAAAACAAAATAATTGAGAGAATTAAAAGCGTAGCTGAACCCTTAAACGGTCCCTATATTCAAAAAGCATGTAAACTTGCTGATGAACTGGATATCTTTTTTATTTTCGGATTTCTTGAATCACGTAATACAAAACTCTATAATACAGCGATCTTAATTGATCCTGATGGAGATATTATCGGCAGATATACAAAAACTCATTTTGCAGAAGGTTACACGATAAAACCTGACGCCTATACTCCCGGAAATGAGTATCCTGTTTTTAAGACCCCGTTCGGAATTGTCGGAATTATTATTTGTTACGACCGTCAGTTACCTGAGCCGGCAAGAATTATGGCATTAAAGGGAGCACAAATCCTTTTTGTTCCTGCGTATGGCAGTTATACTGACGATAATGGCTGGAATACAGCTCTTATGAGAACAAGAGCTTATGAAAACAGATTCCCTGTTGTTTTCTGTAATCCATTTCAGAGTTTGTTAATAGATCAAAACGGAAATATCAGAGCTTTAGGCAATTCTGGCGAAGTTGTCTATTATGAAGTGAATACATCCGCGAGAAATTATGAACACAGGTTCAGAAACCGGAGACCTGAAACATATGAAGAGATCTTTAATGTAAGAACTCCCTGAATTGTTTTCTGTATTCCAACGGGGTAAGTCCTGTGATCTTCTTGAATTGTTTATTAAAATGACTTATATTATTGAATCCACTGTTCAGACCTACTCTTAATATGCTGAGGTCAGGATCCATCAATAATTTACACGCAAAATCCACTTTTATCTGGTTCAGGTATTCGAATATGGTCATTCCCATATTCATCTTAAAAAAATGACAAAGTGAACCCTTGGCCATATTGACTAAGTCTGCAATTTGCTCCAGATTCACAACATCAAGATAATTATTCATTAAAAATTCGTGAATCATTGATATCCTCCTGCTGCCTGTATCCAGGCGTTTCCGGAGATATTCCGAACTTGCAAGCTGTATAACAGTATCGCTCCTGCCTATGATATTCATCAGCTTGTAGAAGTTCAGAATCCTGTCAAAGTTATTCATATACGGAAGCTGGAGCATTATTTCACTTACCTCGTTCAGGGATTGTCCAACAATTTGAATTCCTCTTTCTGAATAGTTAAGGGCTCTGGAAACATTTCTGAATTCCGGCAAAGACAATAATTGCTGACATAGGACATCCGAATTGAATTGAAGAAATACCATCTCCAGGAACCTGTTAGATGGATTGTATAAATCTTTATCTGCAATCCATACATGAGGAAGCCTTTGTCCGATAAAAACAAGATCTCCCGGGTGAAATTCAGAAATAGAATCAGCCACAATCCTCTTTCCGGTACCTTCAGTGATAAAGCTTATTTCATAACGATTGTGATAATGCCATGTGCTTTTTTCAAGATTGTCCTGAAATATCCCGATAAAAAATGATTCGTCTTCACTGATAACTAATTTTTCTAATTGGGCGTCTATCATTCCTGCATTAAATAATTAAAAACCTTATAAAATGTGAATATAGTATTAAAAATTGTAAGAATTGATGTGGACTTTGGCCAGATATGGTTTTATGTTTGTTATTATTATACTCTTTTCATGGAAATACAGGATTCAGGGAAATTTTTTTACAAATTAATTATTAACGAATGCAGACAATTCTCAGAGGACGTACCAGTGAAGTGATAATAGATACCGAAGGTCCTGTTGTTATTATCGGAGAGAGCATTAATCCAACCCGGAGAAAGAAACTGATATCAACTCTTCAGGCGGGTAACTTTGATTACGTTCTGGAGCTTGCGGAAAGTCAGATAAGGGCAGGTGCTGATGTTCTTGACGTAAATGTAGGTTTTCCTGGTGTTAACGAGGTGAACCTGTTACCTGAAACAGTCAGAATACTGCAGGATAAATTTGATGTACCCTTATGTCTCGATTCCCCTAATCCAAAAGCTATCGAAGCAGGACTTAAGGTAATTACAGGAAAATGCCTGATTAATTCGGTAAACGGAGAAGAGTCTTCGCTGAAAATTCTGTTACCCCTTGCAAAAGAATATGGAGCTGCAATAATTGGTATGTGCATGGATGATAATGGCATAACCAATGATCCTGAAAAGAGGTTTTCAATAGCTGAAAAGATAATTGAAAGAGCTTACAGGACAGGAATCGAAGCCGCTGACATAATAATTGATCCGTTGGCCATGGCTGTAAGTGGAGATCCGGAGGCATGTAGAATTACACTTGAGACAATACGTCTGATACATCAGAAACTCGGTCACAATATTACACAGGGAGCCAGTAATATTTCATTCGGATTACCCGAAAGGGAATCATTGAATGCAGCATATATGGCAATATCAATTTTTAACGGCCTTACTTGTCCGATTGCAAATCCTGAAAAGATAACTACCATTGTCCGGTCAGCTGACCTGTTATTGGGCAGAGATGAATTTGCCATCAGGTTTGTTGAGTATTTTCAGAGCCGGCAATGATCGACTCTTCTCATATCATTTTATGTTTGGTTATCTGTCGGACTAAGTCCTTTTGCTTCTTACTAATTTTGTATTTCCGCCTTCAGCCACTGTTATATCCATATTCCGTTTGTTCGTTTTCCATGCACCTTTTGTAAAATCAGGTATTTCAACCGGATATGATTTGTTATTAACCGACCACTCGCTCAGGGGGAGTACCGAACTCCACGAAACTCCGTCATAAACATCCATATCGAGGGGCAGTCCGTTATGCAAACAATCAATCATTCGCCACGACATTAATATATCTGCTCCAAACTCGGAACCGCTTTCTTTGCCTATTTCTCCCATCTTTTTCAGAATATCCGGTGTATATTGCTCTTCAAGCGCTTTATATTCTTCCTGAGAGATCCAACGACCCTGTTCATCAGAAATTCTGGCCGGTCTGGGATGTTCCAGAGCGGACCTTAATGTGCCGCAGATTTCCTCTTTTAGGGTGGATGGGCGTATTGTAGTAGCATCATGCTGTGTAATTATAGTCCTGCCCTGAGCTGTTTTTATGATAGAATTATTTATGTTACCTCTGAAATCCTTATCGGCAAACGGCTTATAGAATTCATCCTTTGATGCTAATTCTTTGGCAATCTCTCCCATTTTGAAGTCTTTACTTTCAACGGATATAAGGAAGTCGAGCTTGTCGCCCCTGTTAATGTCCATTAAAAGGCAAATCCATTCAAATCCATGTATCGGATAAATATTACCTTTCCTGTTGGCATATTGTTTCAGCCACCACATATCCCAATACATTTCTTTCGAGAAGTTATTCCTGATCTTATTGGCTATATAACCGCCTTCTCCATGAACTATATCTCCAAAAAATCCCTGTCTGGCCATATTAAGAGTCCGTAACTGAAAACCATTGTATGCATAATTAGCCATCATCATACA
>DNOQ01000545.1:0-2241 GCA_003501665.1 Bacteroidales bacterium
CTGTAAATATAAGCCTGTCGCCTGTGTTATAGGGCATATCCACTGTTCCCTGTTCTCCTTTTGTATCCCTTATCTTATTCTGTAATATTACATCCCTTCCAGGAGCACCTGTTTTATTGATGCTTATTTCCTGGCCGGATTGACCGTTGCTCATCAATTTGCCTGATAAGCGGTAATCTCTGCCTTTTACTTCAACAATGTAAAATCCCTGACTCAGACCGTCGATATTGAATTCAGATCCTGTCAGGTCGAAAAAATACCTGGTTTGCGCCAGTCTTTTTCCCGACATATCGTATACAGAAATTGTTGATTCTCCCGATGAAGGAGGAAATACCTCAATTCTCGAACTGTAATCCGACGGGTTGGGATAAATAGCAATTGATTGAAGCTTGCCATAACCCGACGTTTCAATTCCTGTGGAACCGGTCAGACGGAGGATATCATTTCCGGTTAAGGTAACTGATATACCTGTGGACACGTTCTCCACTTTAATATCAGTAATTGTGGTTGTTTCACCGGCACCTGCAAAAGAGATCAGATAGTTTTGTGCATTTACCTGAAATCCAATAAAAAAAATAATCAATGCGAGTAAAATTTTTTTCATAAGCGTTGGTTTATCTGGTTAATATCAGGTTGCATAATAACAACTTAATACGTTAATTATTAATTAGCGTACAATAATGTTGAATTATTAAATGCCTTAATTCATATTTACCATAAAAATAAAAATTTTCTCTGATACTTGTAAATACATAAGAACAATTTGTGATAAAACAGATTGATTAATTGATTAATATACTTTTCTTATTGTCAAAGGGATAAATTACAATAATACGACTAAGCGGTTTTTCCCAAACCTGAACCTCTTCAATAAGTCCTTTTACAAGATTTCTTAAGGAATTAAGTTGTCAGGTTATCAGGTTAATGGGTTATTAGGAACGTTTCTTAAAAATGTTAACTTTGATGGAGGTTTAAAAAAATACCATTATGAAGAAGATTTGTTTTTTATTGATATCGATTTTGCTGCTCATTCCAAAGCAGGCTGATGCCGCTAAAAAAGGAAAATCTCTGTTCAACGGCAGGGATCTTAGCGGCTGGCATGCCGATGTACCTGAAATGGACAATAATTCAGGTGTTTCAAGTCCTTTTATAGTTCGAAACGGATTGCTGGTCAGTATGGGCAAACCGGGTGGTCATCTCATTACTGACAAAACTTACAGGAATTACCGTCTGGAAGTTGAATACCGTTTTGCGGGAAAGCCCGGGAACTGTGGCGTTCTTGTTCATGCTTCAACACCAAGGGCTCTTTATAAGATGTTCCCCAAATCGATTGAGGTTCAGATGCAGCATCAAAGTGCAGGTGATTTCTGGTGTATCGGTGAGGATATAACAACTCCCGACATGGAAGCACGACGGGGACCAAAGGAAGAATGGGGAGGAACCGAGGGTAAACGACGTCAGATAAAAAACCTTACAGACGGATCAGAAAAGCCTGTCGGCGAATGGAATAACATGGTTATTGAATGTGCCGGAAGAGAGATAAAAGTCTGGGTGAACGGAGATCTCGTTAACCATGGTTATGACTGTACTGCCGACAGAGGGCAGATAGCATTACAGGCTGAGGGTTCGGAGGTCGAATTCAGGAAGCTGTTATTGTCTAAGATCAAAAGAATCAGCGAATAATCATTAAAGAAGACCAGAATGCGTATCCCTTTCTGATGCTGGTTAGTTGCCAGATTACATTATCACATATCAGGCCGGAGGCGCAAGTTCCTTGAATGCCTGGAAGACAAGGAATACCGGCCACACAATTGCTTTCAGGAATCCCAGTACTCCCATCCAGAAACTTGTGGCGGTTGAAATGAACCAGATAGCAGCTCCGATAAGCCCGAGGCCATATACTGCACCCGAAGAAGCATTTTGGTTAAAGTTTTCTTTCATGATTACATAATTTAAAGATTAATATTGAGGATAGTAGATAAAACTGACTGTCAAATTTAAACTATGGCTGAACTAAAGTCAAGTTTATTCTGATAAATAAATAGATGGCAATACAAGAAAAAGGGGAATTTTATTTCCGTTATTATGATGAGTCACTCTCAGGTTACTTGCCATCCAAACTGTGAGCCAATTGTAATGGTATTATAAACATTACCGTCAATAATGGTTTACCTCATCTCATTTATCACTCATCTCCTCATCTCCCCCTCTCCTCATCTCCCCCTCCTGTCCTCCGACACA
>DNOQ01000545.1:2320-2751 GCA_003501665.1 Bacteroidales bacterium
CTTTAGGGCGTCACCAAGGAACTTACCATCATAGTTTTCCTTGACGAACATGTCGGCTGTAAACTCATTTTCCCTCGATATAATATTGGATATCAATCCTATAATTAGCGAAAGCGGACTGTAAAGTATCCCAAAAACAATAAGTCCGAGATGAAAGCTTGTATCTTTTGCTCCCAGTGCCTGTGACAGTTTCGGATTATCAACAACAAGTGAAAAGAGAAACAACATAAATCCTGTCAGCATTATCGAGAATATCAGACTGATAAGAACATGTTTCTTTTTGTAATGGCCTATCTCGTGAGCCAGCACCGCAACGATTTCCTCCTCGGTAAATTCCTTAAGGAGAGTATCATACAAGACTATCCTCTTCTTTTTTCCAAATCCTGAGAAATATGCATTGCTTTTGGTGCTTCGTCTTGAACCATCGATGA
>DNOQ01000582.1 GCA_003501665.1 Bacteroidales bacterium
GATCCATTCTGACACTCCCTTCCAGTTGATAAAACCGGTCAAATATCTTCTCTGTCAATTCAAGTGGAATGCCAGGACCTGAATCCTTAACGGATATCTCAATAACATTTGGATGACGGTCCTGATAAATTTTTATGGAGCTGTCAATTATGCCACCAACAGGTGTGAATTTGAAAGCATTTGATAAAAGGTTGTAGACGATCTTTTCCATTTTATCCTGATCATAATAAGTCCGGAATTCATCTCCGGGAATCCGGAATTTAAACCTGATGTTGTTCCTTTCAGCCAGTGGAGTGAAGGTGTTAAAGATGATCATCAGAAACCTGTATAAATCCGACTCGATGAGTTCAAGTTTCATACCTCCCGAATCGATCTTTGAAAGGTCGAGCAACTGGTTGGTCAGGGCCAGCATTCGCGAAGCGCTCCGGTGCATTCTTTCCATTGTGATCCTGTTTTTTTCGGTCAGCTCCTTTTTTGTGAGCATATCTTCCAGGGGACTTAAAATAAGAGTCAAAGGAGTACGGAATTCATGGGAGATATTTGTAAAGAACCTGGTTCTCATCCGATCCATCTCCATTATCTGAACGTTTTTATTTTCGATCTCCTGTTTTTGTTTTATCACCTCTGCTGTGCGTTCCTGTACTCTGATATCAAGATACATCTTTGCTTCAAAGTTCCGGAGCATTGAACTCATCTGTTGGGTAAAAACCATGAAAGAGGCCTTTATTTCCTCATCTATTTCATCATAATAGTCCTTCTTATCAGAAGAAATACCTCCCAGGAGCATACCATGAAGATTTCCATCCTCATCATAAAAAGCTGAAATTATAACACTGGCTAACCCTAATATTCCAAATGGTTCTGAATCCGGTTCAATCTGTTCCGTAAATATATTACCTGTTTTCAGAAATTCTTTAGAAGATATCCAGTCACCGTCTAATTGCCATTCTCCTTCCGGGACATAATCAGTACCATAAAATGCTTTGACCTTCATCACATTCTCTGTTCTGTCATAAATATAGAAAGCACTGCATTCTATCTCAAAGGTCTCTATAACAGATTCAATTGTGATGTCAGCAAATTCTTCCGGACTCTTTGCCTGGATTCCATTCTGAAAATACTTCTGCATAGATATAAAACGGGACAGGTCACGGTCAAGCTTACTCCTGGTAACTATTAAATCCTGTTCTACTTTCAGGAAACGGATGATCTGTGCCTGGAAATCATCGCATCTGGTTTTCAGTTCATTATAGGATGGCTTGTTTTCCATGGTTTCAAAATTTCAGATGGATTTCGTTACCTGTACATCACAAACAGAGATGAAGTTATCTGGTGGAGACAGGCTTCACCGTTCAGCATGCCTATTTCACCTGCTGAATACATTCCCAGCCAGGGAATGCGGCCATTTGTAAAAAGAGGAGTCTGTAACCGGCTTATGATATCTTCCTTAAGTACCTGGTTAAGGCTGAACCTGCCTCTCAGAACACAATCGGAATGGAATACAGCAACAGGTCTTTTCCCGTCAAGATCTGCCAATATTTTCTTAACCATCATGTCAACTCCTTCAAACATCTTTCTTTCATCACGTTTTGTTAACCATAATCTGGTGCCCTCCTTGCAGGTAACTGATACATTTATGCTATTATCATCATTTTTTGTCATCGTTACAAAGAGGATGTATTTACTGCCATATTCCTCCCACGATTCAGCAGGCAATTCCCTTGCTAATCCCGCAATAGGAGTGACTTCCACGGTAGATGTTGTTTCAGGTATCCCCAATGCTTCTGTTACTACCTTCCAGGCAGGACGACCATTAAGTTCATAAATACGACCAGGAACAGACTTTGTTACTTCAAAGGTCAATCCTTCAATAACATTAAATCCGTGATTCACCCTGCTGACATATTTAAGTGTAGGATCGGCAAATCCTGCCATAACCATTCCTCTCTCAATAACCTGACTGTCAAAAAATCCATAGCAATTAACACCTTTCTGATTATCCATGGAAATACCCCCGAAAACGGCAATATTCGATCCAAAGACGGATTTTATGCCATCAATACCCCTGTCTGTTGGCATAAGGAATGCCTGGGGAAGAAACAGGATCATGTTTATCCCGGGATTGGTTTCCTTCAGCTCCTTAGCCATTTCAGCACATAAAGCATATGAATCTGTATCCGCTTTTGTACTTCTGGCACTTAATGCAAACTCAGTATCTGGACCCTTAACAACCATTATTGCCAGAGCTTTCAGAGACTCATCCGGTCCATTTTTCCCGATTATTCCGGCTCCTGTACAACCTGTGATACGGGCTTTTGGAGAAAGCCTGTGGGCTTCAGTTAAAAGGTCATTAAAGTTATGTCCCATCCCTGTATGGATTATGATGAGATCGCAGCCAAGGTCAGGTTCACCCTGCAGGGCATTTTCAAGACACTCAGCCATTGCTTTTTTAGAGATCACTGTTCTTGTGCTTGCTGAGAAGAATTTTAACATTTCATTATATTTTAACTGTTTCTCACATGTACACAATGCACTCCCTTTCCCTCCATCCCGGGCTGGAAGCATGCACTGTCGGAAATACAGTCTGCCTTTTTCAGATTCCCCGATTTCCATTTCTTTATAAGGTCAGGTTCACGGATCAGAGGCCGGCAGAGTGAAATATAATCTGCAGCTCCGGTCTTAACCAGTTCGTCTGCAGTATCGAAGCTCCTGATCCCTCCCACCAGCATTACAGGTGTATTGACCTTTTCTTTAAGACGTTTTGCAGCTTCAGCATAATAGACATCTTTCCTCGAAACAGGTGAGAATGAGGCGTCTGCGTTGCCGGTTAAAAGTGCACCAATAGTACCCCCGCTTATCTCAATGGCATCAACTCCGGCATTTTCGAGCATTGCGGAGACTTCCAGCATTTCATCAGTATTGAATCCGCCGGGAAGAAAATCATTAGAATTAATCTTTACCAGAACGGCAAAATTATCACCTGTTGCTTCTCTGATTCTGCTGGCAACTTCAATTACGATCTTTGCACGGTTTTCCAGGCTGCCGCCGTATTCATCCGTTCTTTTATTGAAGAACGGCGAAAGGAACTGGCTCAGCAGCCATCCATGGGCTGCATGGATCTGTACACCGTCAAACCCTGACTCTTTTGCCCTGACGGCAGCATTGCGGAAAGCATTTACTGCCTCATCAATATCGGTTTTTGACATTTCTTTTCCGATCTTACCATCCGGCGTTTCAAGCGAAGATGGGCCAAGCGGTATACTTCCGGTTAAAATAGGCGCAGAAAATAATCCTCCATGTACTAACTGGATCACAACCGGTGATCCTGCTCTGTGCACAAAATATGTCATTCGTTTCAGGCCTGGCAACAGGCTATCGTCATAAGCGCCCATCTGTCCGGGAGCACAAACGCCATTCCTCGAAACATATGTCATCTCGCTTATAATCAATCCGGCTTCACCATGGGCAACCGGCAACACAGAACTGATAAGCGAGGAGGAACAGGATCCGTCATAGTTTGATTTCCCCTGCCATGTGGCAGACCAGACAAAACGGTTTTTCAGATTTATATTTCTTATTGTTGTTTTATCGAACAACTTTGATCTTTTAACTACTTCCGGTTGAAGTTGTACATCCTCTTTTTTAAATACCGGCTTACGTTTTACAATGACATATAAGGAAGTTGTATAAGTTTGTACGCAGTTTTTTCCGGCAATTGGAGTGTACTCAGCACCACCATACATCCCGAACCATGGTATATCTTTCCCCTTGCACAGCGGATATTGCAGCTTGTTGATTATTTCTTCCTTTATGATCCGGTTAAAGAGCAATTTCCCTCTTGCAGCACAGTCTGCATGGAAAACGGCTACAGGTTTTCTGCCTTCAACACGGTCAAGAATCTGCACCATCAACCGTTCAACTCCGTCAAGGATCTTGTTTTCATTCCGCCGTGTCAGCCATATTTTCCCCTTCTTAGGGATGGCAAGGATCCCGTATATACTCATATCCGGTCTGGGCAATGCTGCATATACCAGATATCTGCTGCCATATACTTCATGAAACTCTGACGGCAACTCTATTGCCAGCGGGGCAAATACCAGTACATCAGAAGCTGATGAAGTTTCCGGCAATCCCAGTCTTTCGGTCCATCTTTTCCATGCCGGTTTACCATCCAGTTCAAAAATGACGTCTTTATCAGCCCGGGTAATTATGAAAGGATCTCCAACCACTTCGAATCCGTGGTTGCCAAAGCTTATAACTTCCAGTGACGGATCAGCAAACCCGTACATGACCGCCCCTTGTTCATATATCTGCTTACCGAAAAACTGGAAACAGCTTATCATCTTCATATTATCTACAGATGCCCCTCCAATTATCGGAATATCGGGGCCAAAAACGGATTCAACGCCTTCTATTATTTTACCTAAATTTGAAATTATAAAAGAAGGGTGTAAAAATATCATATTGATCTCAGGACAC
>DNOQ01000308.1 GCA_003501665.1 Bacteroidales bacterium
CAATAAAACTTATGTTAAATTGTATGATGATCTTGAAAAATATGGTTATGACCAGGTTCCGACTGGGAGCAATCACTCGGTTCCCGAGAATTTTGAATTAACGGTGGATTACTGTAAGAAAGCTATAGATCCATCGAGATTATACGGATTTATGACAGCTCCCTGGAGACCGACTCTTGCACCCTGTCTCGAAAGGCATAAGGAAGCCATCGGACAGGTTGCAAAAGCTATGAAAAAAAATTATCCGCGGAATTAATTCAGACAAAGAAAAATCTCACAATACTCTGGTTAATTTATGATTTAATATCCTGTAAAGAATTAAATACATTACCTTCAAAAATTGAATAAATTACCTGTAACAAACTGATCATTACATGAACACAACTTTTATTAAAGCATTGACCATTTTAACGGCAGGGACAACGATTGCCGGTTGCAGTTCGCAACAAAAAAACAAGCATCCCAACATCATCTATATCATGAGCGATGACCATGCTTATCAGGCTATCAGCGCTTACGGATACGGATTGAATGAAACACCAAATATCGACCGTCTGGCAAAAGAAGGTGCGATTTTCACCAAAGCTTGTGTGACCAATTCTATAAGTGCTCCGAGCCGGGCAGTCCTTCTCACAGGTAAACATAGTTTTGTCAACGGGAAGATTGATAATTCCGTCCCTTTTAACTGGGATCAGGATAACTTTCCGAAAATTCTGCAGGCTAACGGATACCAGACTGCAATGATTGGCAAGATACACCTTGACGGTATTCCTCAGGGATTCGATTTTTCCATGGTACTGCCCGGACAGGGTCAGTATTATAATCCTGATTTCCTTATAAACGGGGAAAAACTGCGCATTGAAGGGTATTGCACTGAGATCATAACAGAAACTGCTCTCGACTGGCTCAAAAACAAGCGTGATCCTGATAAACCGTTTTGCATGCTTTACCATCAGAAAGCCCCACACAGGAACTGGCTGCCGGCACCAAAATATGTAAACCTGTATGATGATATAACCTTTGAACCCCCGGCAAACTTTTTTGATGATTACAGCGGAAGAGGAAGGGCAGCAAAGGAGCAGGAAATGCAGATTGACGGTCATGCACAATGGGGACATGATTTTAAGCTTATTGTCGATCCCAATGGAGATACAACAAATTTCTACAGGGACATTTTAAGAATGAACGATGAACAGAGGGCAAACTGGATGGCCGCGTATGAAAGTGAAAATCAGGAATTCCTGAAAGCGAAGCTTACAGGTAAAGAGCTCGCATTATGGAAATTCAACCGCTATATCAAAGACTATCTCAGGACTATCAAATCGGTAGATGATGGTGTCGGCGAGGTGCTCGATTATCTTAAAGAAGCAGGCCTTGATAAAAATACAATTGTTATCTATACTTCCGACCAGGGATTTTACCTTGGTGAACACGGATGGTTCGATAAAAGATTCATGTACGATGAATCGTTCCTGACGCCTCTCCTTGTACGCTACCCCAAAGAAATAAAACCAGGAACAACAATTGATAAGCTGGTTCAGAACCTTGATTTTGCACCTACAATCCTTGATTATGCCGGAGTAAAAATACCGGATAATATGCAGGGAATGTCATTCCGTAAACTGGTAAGCGGAAAATCTTCCGGATGGCGCGATGCAGTTTATTATACCTATTATGAATATCCTTCGGTTCATATGGTAAAACGGCATTATGGCGTTGCCACTGAACGTTATAAACTGATGCACTTCTACTATGACATAGATGAGTGGGAAATGTATGACCGCGAAACTGATCCGATGGAGATGAAAAACATTTATGACGATCCGTCTTATGCTGATGTCAGAGAGATGCTTCACAAAAAACTGGAAGAACTGCGTAAATTCTATGGCGACAGCGATGAACTGAATGATAAATTCATAAAACTGTATCTCGACAAGCAGAAAATGAGATAATAATTCAATATGAATAAATTTAAATGTCTTTGTATAGCTGTATTTATTCTTCTGCTCATGGGGGCATGCGGAAAATCAGCTAAGCAACAAGCCACTTCAGAACTCACTGGTCAAATACCTGAATTCAACGTTGATCCGTTCTGGCCAAAACCGTTACCCGAAAACTGGCTTCTGGGCCAGGTAGCAGGTATTGCTGTTGATAAGGAAGACAATATATGGATAATACACAGGCCCCGGTCGCTTGGAGAGAATGAAGGAGGGCCTGACTGGAAATCATATAACCTTCCCTATTCACCTGCCCCTCCGGTTGTAGCGTTTGACCCTGAAGGCAATGTACTAAAGGCGTGGGGAGGAGCAGGTGAGGGATATGACTGGCCGGATGTGGAACATGGTATTTATGTCGATCATAAGAATAATGTATGGGTTGGCGGATCCGGTGCCAACGATCATCAGGTATTGAAATTCACTGTTGAAGGCAGGTTTCTACTTCAGATAGGAAAGCCCGGGAAGACAGGTGGAAGCAATGATACAACGCTGCTTGGCAGACCAACCGAATATGATGTTGATCCGGTTAATAATGAAATTTATATCGCTGATGGATATCTGAACAAAAGGGTAATAGTATTTGATGCTTCTGACGGAAAATATAAACGCCACTGGGGTGCCTATGGCAGAACACCTGATGATTCAAAACAAGATCCTTACGACCCGGCCAAACCACCTTCAGAGCAATTCGGTGAAGTTACTCACGCTATCCGGATCTCTAATGATAATCTGGTATATGTTTGCGACAGAAGCAATAACCGGATCCAGGTCTTTCAGAAGAACGGCACATTCGTCTTTGAGGAATTTATTGCCCGCAATACTCTGGCACTCGGTTCGGCATGGGATATAGATTTTTCTGATGATCCCGGGCAAACATTTGCCTATCTGGCTGACGGAACAAATCAATGTGTCTGGATACTTCAGCGTAAAGATCTGAAGACTCTGGAACGTTTTGGAAGCATGGGCCGGTATGCGGGGCAATTCATCTGGATCCACAATTTAGCTGCCGACAGCAAAGGGAATATATATACAGCCGAAGTACTTACCGGGAAACGGGTACAGAAGTTCACATTAACATCCTATGAATAATATTCGGCAGATTAAATGATCCGGAAATATCTATAATTAATATATCCTAAAATGATCAGGAATATCCAAAATTATTTTTCTCTGTTTGGACCATTTTTATGTCTGTTATGCACATCGCAGATTGTTAAGGCACAAAAACCGAATATACTTTTAATCATTTCCGATGATTTAAATACACGTATTGGTCCTTATATGGAGATTGACAAGCACACACCTAATCTT
>DNOQ01000329.1 GCA_003501665.1 Bacteroidales bacterium
CCATAATTAAAGTATTATCAATGCCAAAAACAATCAGAATTCTTGTTTTCAACAATGAGATTGAAGCAAAGCTTCTTTCGGAGATCCTTACAGAAAAGAAGATACCCCATATAGTAAGATCTTTTCATGATTCAGCTTATGACGGTCTTTTCCAGGTACATTCCGGATGGGGAATCCTTGAAGCTCCCAAAGAGTTCAGTGACGAAATATTGAAAATTTATAATGAGATGTCTCACCCTGATAACCGGCTTGAATCAGTGTAGTATTTTTCCTCTTTTTTCAAGCCACCGAAGAACAAAGAAATTTATTATTGCAACAATAACCAATCCTGCCCCTAAGAGCAGATAAGCTGTTCTCCAGTTTGCGCCCCCCCCGGTCATCATTGTATATTCCGACATGCCTCCGATACTTGCTATAAGAGTGAGAGGCATAAAAATGGTTGTAATGAGTGTGAGCCTCCTTACGGATGAGTTGGTTTCATTTGAGACCTTTGTCATAAGGTTGTTCTGAAGTGATGTATACAACTCCATAAGGCTTGTGACTATTTCACGGTAACTCTCAGAGAGTTCAAAAAATTTGGCCAGATGGTCATAAATATCGCGGAAAGCAAAGATTGCCTTTTCGGTAATTAAAGGGCAATCCATCCTGCATATCTTTACCAGTATCTCTCTCTCATGGAACAGGCTTTTCCTCAGGTTCAGAAGATCTTTTCTCAATCTCAGGAGTTCGCTTACCCGGAATTCACCGGGAGTATCAAGAACCTGATCCTCTGCCTCTTCAAGCTCATCTTCAAGCGCTTCAAAAGCATGGAATTTCTGGTCAACAACATAGTCAAGCACAACATGCATCAGAAAGGCGGGTCCCGCTTTGGCCAGTCCGGGATCATTTTCAATTATCCTGATAACATTATTAAGCGGCTTACGGTCATCACTGTTTATTCCGCTGACTGTTATCAGAAAATTCTTCCCGATAAAGAAATCCACTTCATCAATATATAACCTCTTATTCTTATAACTATATGCATTGAATATGATGAATGTGTTACCCGGGAAATGCTCTATTTTAGGCACCTGGCTGCTGTCGAGGCAATCCTCAACGGAAAGCGGATGAACAGCCAGTGTATCAACCAGGGAATGAAGCTCCTCAATCTCCGGTTTATAAAAATTCATCCAGATAAATCCACCTTCACTGAGCGCTGATATTACTTCCTCTGAAGTTCTTAATCCATAAAACAAACCTGTTGAGGTAAAATGATAGAATTTTGATTCAGACATTGCGGAAAGATTGGTTGCTGACTAAAACAGGACACTAAGTTACAAAAAGTTTGGAGTGTCTGGAGTTCATAGAGTTTTTAAAGTTCATAGAGTTCATAGAATTCATAGAGTTCATAAAGTTTAAGAAATTATCGTTAAGTTGTAATTCCATGCACTTTAGGCACTTTATGAACTTTAGGCACTTTATGAACTTTAAGCACTTCAGGCACTTTAGGCACTTTAGGCACTTTATGAACTTTATGAACTTTATTTCCCCTGAAATCCCGGAAAATTTACTAACTTTCGTATATTCGCCTGATACTACGGAGGCAAATAAACCATGATATGACTATACAGGGAGAAAAAAAATCTCTATTTATATTAAATCCTTATGCGGGAATCATCCCTGTTAATATCATAATATCCGAAGAGCTTAAAAGAAGGAAAAATGATTTATCATATTTCAAGTCGTTAAGCATAGATGAATCAGGTTCGCGGATAAAACAATCCTTTGACAAATATGATATTTTCGTTGCTGCAGGAGGCGATGGAACAGTTCGCACGGTGGCTTCCGAACTTATCGGGACAAGCAAGATCCTTGGGGTGCTTCCGTTGGGCTCGGGAAACGGGTTTGCAAAAGAACTGGGATTCAGAACAAGTATCCAGTCGCTGCTCAATGATATTAAAAAAGCCGATCACCTCAAAATCGATGTGATAAAGGTTAACAACATGAACTGCCTGAATGTTGCAGGTGTCGGGCTCGACAGTTTTGTCGCCCACTCATTCGACAGGCTTAAAACACGAGGATTATGGTCATACGTATGGGTCACCTTTACCAATTTCTTCAGGCTTAAACCGTTCCATGTGGATATCAGCATCACCGGAGAAGAAATTATTTCTGAAGATATTTTTGTACTCACAATAGCCAATACAAGACAATTCGGTAATAATGCCTATATAGCCCCTGATGCAAAGCCTGATGACGGAATTATAGATATTGTACTTATCAGGCCATTTCCGAAAATCATCTTTCCGGTATTTATATACAGACTATTCAGGGGAACAATGCAAAATTCAAAATATGTGAAATACCTGAAAACAAATAAACCTTTCATTATCAGAACCAATGAAAACAAATTTCATATTGATGGTGAACCTGTTGTAATTTCAGGTGATGTTTCAGTAACCATTATGAATAAGGCTCTTTCGGTATTAAAAACAAAACATAATAAATTATGAACCTGGAAAGAAGAATCCTCTCCGGATGTATTATACTCATCCTTTTCACAACAGGATTAAATCTTAAGGCACAAACCCTGAATGATATTGAAAAGAACCGTGTAGCATTGCCCAACGGATGGCAGCTTACACCTGTGGGTAAAATGGTGCCGGTCGGCGACCTGCCTCTGAATATTGCCATTTCTCCATCGAAAAAACTGGCTGCAATAACAAACAACGGTCAGAGCGATCAGTCTGTACAGCTGGTTGATATAAAAAAGGGTATTGTAACCGATTTAAAAGTCATAGGCAAATCGTGGCTTGGACTGACATTCGCTGATAACGGCAAATCCCTTTATGCGTCAGGAGGAAATGATAATATCATTATCAGATATAAGATAAGGGGGAAGAAACTTATTAATTCCGACACTATTATTTTAGGAAAACCCTGGCCGGAAAGAATCTCTGTTGCAGGAATAACCATTGATGAATTAAATAACAGGCTTTATGCCGTGACCAAGGAAAATAATTCCCTTTATGTAATGGATACACGTACCCGGAGTGTTATCGGAAAACATCCTCTTGGCGGTGAAGGGTATGCCTGTCTGTTGTCCCCCGACCGCAAAATCCTCTATGCAACCTGCTGGGGATGTGATAAGGTAATAATTTTTGATACCTTCCGGCAGAAGATAACCGGATCGGTAAATGTGGGTGATAACCCGAATGACATGTGCATAACCGGCAACGGGCATTTCCTTTTCGTTGCCAATGCAAACGACAATAATGTTTCGGTTATTGACACAAGGCAGAACAGGGTGATCGAAACACTTAACACGGCATTATATCCTGAAGCCCCAAGCGGATCGACAACAAACAGTGTGGCCCTGAGCAGTGATGAGAAGACCCTGTTCATTGCCAATGCAGATAATAACTGTCTTTCTGTGTTTGATGTAAGCGTCCCCGGCAGCAGCAGAAGTAAAGGATTTATCCCCGCTGCCTGGTATCCCACATGCGTCAGGACCGCAAAAGACAAGATCCTCGTAACCAACGGTAAAGGATTATCTTCCCTGGCAAATCCATACGGCCCCAATCCAATGCGCAGGGGTTCAGAAGTAGTGTACAATGAGGAAGGCAAAGAGCATAAAATAAAAGTGCAGTATATAGGCGGACTTTTCCGTGGAACTCTCGGGATCATAGATTCCCCTGATGATAAACTATTGGGAATTTATTCAAAAGCTGTTTATAATAATACCCCCTATATCAAGGAAAAAGAGATGATCTCCGAAATACCCGCGGGTAATCCTGTACCTGCAAAAGTGGGCGATCCTTCCCCGATCAAATATGTTTTTTATGTGATCAAGGAAAACCGTACATATGACCAGGTGCTGGGAGACATGCCGGAGGGGAATGGTGATCCGGATCTTGTTCTTTTCGGGGAAAAGATAACCCCGAACCAGCATGCACTTGCACGTGAATTTGTTCTCCTTGACAATTTTTATGTGAATGGTGAAGTGAGTGCTGACGGTCATAACTGGACAATGGGAGCCTATGCAACAGACTATCTCGAAAAGAACTGGCCGACAAGCTACGGCAGACGGGGAGGAGAATATCCAGGGGAAGGGCAAAGGGAAATTGCAAATAACAGGGATGGTTTTCTGTGGGATTTCTGTAAACGGGCAGGTGTAACTTACCGGACATATGGTGAATTTATCAGAGAGAAAGGCCCTACACTCGATGTACTCAAAGATCATTACTGCAAATCTTTTCCAATCTGGGATCAATCGATACTTGATACTATAAGATTCCATCACTGGAAACGCGATTTTGATTCATTGCTTGCAATTAATGCTGTCCCTCAACTTAATACGCTCCGGTTTATCAATGACCATACCGAAGGATTGAGCCTTGGAAAACTTACCCCGATAGCACATGTGGCTGACAACGATCTTGCCACAGGAATGTTTGTTGATTACCTCAGCCATTCTCCCATCTGGAAGGAGAGCCTTATCATAATTGTTGAAGATGATGCACAGAACGGCCCCGATCATGTGGATGCACATCGCAGTCTCGCATTTCTTGCCGGCGGATTTGTCAAACAGGGTTTTGTAGATCATACTGTATATACCACCACCGGCCTTCTGAGAACTATGGAACTGATTCTCGGACTTCCTCCCATGACACAGTATGATGCTGCTGCAACACCTCTCTGGAGATGCTTCAATAATACTCCCGATCATCCGCCGTTCAATTTCAGACCCGCCATGGTGAGACTCGATGAAAGAAACCTTGCCGAGAACCAGTGGCAGAGGCTCAGTGAAACATTCAATTTTGCAATTGAAGACAGGGTAAATGATGCCGATTTCAACGAAGTTATCTGGAGAGCCGTTAAAGGTCTCGACTCACCCTGCCCGCCTGTAGTGAGAGCCGCATTTTTCGTGAATGATTCGGAAGATGATGATTGAAAACCCTTTGCGAACTTGGCGTAAACCTTTGTATGTTTTTATAATGTCCTTTGCGAACTTTGCGGTTAAATAAAATTTTTCTATAACCACATATGACACGAAGGGTTACAAAAACGGACGCGAAGTACTCTGTAGAAGAGAGTTCAGCTAAAATTCAATAATACTTAAATTAATAACCAATGAGACGAAGAGATTTTGTCGGTAAAACA
>DNOQ01000423.1 GCA_003501665.1 Bacteroidales bacterium
AAAAAAATATTTTAGTTTATCGGATTCAAAACCATGACTAATAAAGACAATTCAGCAAAGTATCAATGTAAAATTTGCGGTTCTGAATTAAACTTGATATTCAATAGAATAGTTATGAAAATTTATGCTGTAGATTATTTCCACTGCCAAAATTGCGGATTTATTCAAACAGAGGCTCCCTTCTGGCTCAACGAGGCATATTGCGATGTGATTAATACTTATGACACCGGAATTTTAGCCCGGAATATATCCTTTTCAAATTTTGCCACAAATTTTTTATTTTACCAATTTGGAAAGAGATCGAAATTTTTAGATTATGGAGGAGGAAATGGCATATTCACAAGATTGATGCGGGATACCGGATTTGATTTTTATTTATATGACCCACAGTGTCCAAATCTCTTTGCAAGAGGATTCGAATTCAATCCCGAAATGAATAAGATAACTGCGATAACCGCATGGGAGTGCTTCGAACATTTTGAGGATCCAATGGAAGATCTTAAAAAAATGGTATCAATTTCAAGAAATATCCTCTTTTCAACTGAATTGCTTCCTGAAAAAATTCCAAATCCTGAAACCTGGTCATACTATGGTTTTGAACATGGTCAACACATTTCGTTCTATTCACATCAGACATTGGAATATTTAGCAAGGAAATTCGATTTGAATTTTTATTCCCAAAATAATATTCACTTTTTCTCGGAAAATAAAATGAACAATACCATTTTTAAAATTCTATGGTATTCATCACATTTTGGTCTGGATATTATCGTAAAATGCGCATTAAAAAGTAAGACTCTTGAAGATATGGAAGGAAATAAAAAATTATTCAATAAATCTTAATATTAAATTCGTGGATGCAGTATGAAATCTCAAAGTGTTAATGATTGCATAGAGAGGATATCTTGTTGAAACACATTCGTGGGATATTACTAAAATGGTCCTTTTGTGTAAATCTGTCAGCTTTCCAATTTCGCATTACATACGGGGGATGATGAAGTGGAAATTCGAGAGCGGAAGATGGAATATTTGAAAATTTATCTTTCTTTTTAGTCAGGGTCGCTTCCTGGCCAAATCCCAGATTTGATATTAAATTGGCATGAGGTATGATTGATAAGGCATTGTTCATCCACGATGAAAACACCCATTGATAATCCCATGTTTTTAATGTTCCGTCATAAATTTTATCGAAAATCCGATTCCAATACATGACGCTCAATTTATCTTGAAGAAATCCATTTAAAAGGTTGTTTTCCTTAATTTCAGGCCATATCAGGATATTCTTATCATACATTTTCCAGGCTCTTTTCCAGGTTGCCCAGCCCCATATATGAGGATATATTGAAAAATAATAACTATATTTTGTTTGGTTCTTACCAAACTGGAAATTATCTCCCGATATTGTCATTACACGATCATCATTGTCATATTTTGATAACAATTCGTCGCAGTACCTGAAAAAAGAGGGATGAGGCACACAGTCATCTTCGAGGATAATTGCCTGATTTTCTTTCTTAAAAACCCAGTCCAATCCACTGATTACACGTTCTGAACATCCCATATTGATATCAGAATAATGTTTTACAATAGGAAAATCAATTTCAGAATATTCTATCAATGCCCTTGTTTCACCACACCTTGATTTATCAGCAGAGATATCATCTCTCGGACCGTCTGCAATAACATAGAGTTTAGGGGGTTTTGCTCTCAGTATTTCTTCGAATACGAGTTTTGTCGTTTGGGGACGATTAAAAATGATAAATACAACAGGAGTTGTTAATTCCCATCCAATACCACTCATGTACTCAAATCTAAATGAGTAATGAAATTATTTCAATTTAACGACAAACTAACAAAATCCCTCATACAGGGAGGGAAATATAAAAGCAATCGCCTATGAATATAATCTCTTCACGCCGTCATCATGTGGTTTGAAAGAAGATATAAATGCTCAGATTAAATTCATTATCCTAAAGGCTCTGCAAATTTGTCTGTAGATTATAATATAATTGCAAGTATATCAGGTATAAACGAATGATACGATTCCTGAAGGTGTATCATGAAAAGGGCACTGATAACGGGTATTAATGGCCAGGATGGATCCTATCTTGCAGAACTGCTCCTTGAAAAGGAATATGAAGTCCATGGGATTGTTCGCCCTTCATCCTATGAGAATATAAATAAACTCGAGAATGTACAGCATTTTATCAAAAAAATCAAGTTCCATCCTTTTTCTCTGGAAGATAACCTGGCGCTCAATAAAGTTATGCGAACGATCCAACCTGATGAATGTTACCATTTTGCCGCGCAGAGTTACGTGGATTATTCATTTGGAAGCGATTCGACTATAATGTCCACTAATTTTAACCCGACACTCAACCTTCTCAACAGCATTGTAGAATTATGCCCGGACTGTAAATTTTATTTTTCAGGTTCGAGTGAGATGTTCGGGAATCCTTCATCGTCTCCCCAAGATGAACAGACCCCTTTCAATCCCCGCAGCCTCTACGGGATTTCCAAGCTCGCATCACATTTCCTGGTCAACAACTTCCGTGAAACGTACGGTTTGTATGCATGCACAGGTATCGCTTATAACCATGAATCACCACGGAGGGGTTATCAGTTTGTGACCCGCAAGATAACATCAGGCCTTGCAAAGATCTGTGCCGGAACCACCCATAAGATCAATCTCGGTAATATTGATGCAGTGCGCGACTGGGGGTATGCCCCCGATTATGTCAGGGCAATGTGGATGATGCTCAACAACCCTTCAGGGCCGAAGAATTATGTCATTGCCACGGGTGTCCCCCACAGCGTGAGAGAGTTCCTGAAGATTGCCTTCGAGACGGTTGATATGTCCTATGAAAATTATATTGTAATCGACAAGGATCTTTTCAGGCCGGCCGAAAAAGTTCCGCTTGTCGGCGATTCATCGCGTATTAAAAAAGAGCTTGGATGGGATCATACCAGATCCTTCAGGGAGATAGTCGAGGAGATGGTGTTCCATGATATCGAGAGGTTGAGAGAGAAAATTCATTGACGGCAAACGGTCTGATATACAGATCTTGTTTCTTCAGCAGTTTTTTCCCAACGAAATTTCTTCAACTGCCTAAGCCCTTCCTCAATAAGTCTTTCCCGGCTCTCTTCATTATCCAACACACACCTCACGGCGGACCTTATCGATTCTCCATCATTGGGGTCAAAATAAAGTGCTGCATTTCCGCCAACTTCTGGTAGGGAGCTTCTATTGCTCAGCAACGCCGGGCAATGACAGGAGAACGCCTCAAGAACTGGCAGACCGAACCCTTCGTAAAGAGACGGGAAAATAAAAGATTGTGCATCATGATAGATCCTTTGTAGTGCTTCATCATTGGATGTAATCTGGACCACTTTTCCCTGAATTCCTGATTCCTTTAAAAAGGCGTATTCTTCCCTTGAAAATTTTCCTCCACCAGCACAGACAACCGAGAGATCGGGATACTCTGCAAACAGAGGCCTGACCGCCTTGATAAAGAAATAATAATTCTTATAATTACTGCGATTCCCGACAAAGAGGATATATTTGTCAGGGATCGGTATTTCGATTCGTTTATGAATAGGTTCTCTGTCCTGAAATGGATTTCCAAGATATATGACATGCACCTTTTCCGGATCGAGCTTATAGATTCTGACAAGATCCTTTTTCGTGTTTTCAGAAATCGCGATTATTGCATCGGCTTTGTTCACGAGGATACTCTTATTCTTGCGCACGCTGTCATACCTGGGGAAAAACTGGGGATAGAGCTCGTGAATCATATCGTAGATAGTTAAAACAAAAGGTTTCTTTCCAAGAAACCGCAGGAAATAAGGATCATAATAGGTGGGATGAAGGACATCAAATCCGCCTTTCCTGATAATCGGAATGGAATAAAGTTTATTGATCTGGTTCAATAAAGGACCCTTACCGGGAAAATTTTGTTTCCGAAAGAAATTCCTGTATTGAATGAATCCGAAATCATCCAGATATACATTGTTTGAATATCTTCCAGTGAGCTCAGTGGTTATGTGCCCACCATCGATCTTTTTCAGCCATGGCATCAATTCCAGAAAATAACGCGATATCCCCCCAAATTCCTGTATGGCAAAGATCTGGTGGTCGAATAAAATTTTCATGGTTATCAGGAATGTTTGAATATATTATTCCTCTATCATTATACACTTTTATACACGACTGAAGAATTATTACAGCAGCAATAAAAAATCCCGTGCCCGGTCTCCAGGAGGAAAATAATCTGAAACTCTCTATCATCACTGTCTGTCGCAATAGTGAAGCCCTGATCGAGCGGACCATCCGGAGCGTCGTCAGCCAGGACTATCCGCACATTGAGTACATCATCATTGATGGCGAGTCAACCGATAGTACATTGGATATCATACGCCAGTATCGCAATAACATCGACGTCTTCGTTTCAGAGAAGGATAGCGGCATCTACGACGCCATGAACAAGGGCCTTGCGCACGCGACAGGGGACCTCATCTATTTCCTGAATAGCGGGGACTACCTTGCATCTGATCATGCGATGAGCGACGTGATCCGGGAGATTGAACGATGTCCGGACTATGACATCTTCACTGGCGATGTGATGTACTATGACGAGGTTAGTGCGGAACGGCGGTCAGGAAAACGGAAGACCCCTATCGATGTCATGGCACGGGTCATCTGCCACCAGGCAATCATCGCAAGGAGGGAAGTGTTCGAGAGATACGGCGGGTTTGAGGCACGGTACTGGATCTATGCAGATTACGACTGGCTGTTGCGGGCGGTCCTTGACAAAGATGTCCGGATGAACTACACCGGAGTCCTTCTTACGTATTACCTTAAAGCAGGGAAGAGCGACCGGGTATGGAAGAAATACCTCTCAGAACGGGGTGAGATTCTGAGGAAGCATGCAACACCTGGCAGGATGGCAGCGTATATTCTTCACTACCCTGGAGATGGCCTTCGCTACATCGTAAGCCGGTTCAAGGGGTTATTTATTAGGGAACCTTGATCTCCGTTATCACAGAAGGCATGAGAGTGCTCCCTTTTAAAGAGGGTGTTATTCAATAAAACTCACCTGATTCCCTTTTGAGACACGTGCATACAGAATGTAAATCAGAATCAATAGTTAGTAATTATTCCTACCCTTCTTGGATAATCTTCCATTGAGGGAGTCATATTGAGGATCAGCTTTCTCCGACTCGGTCATATTTTACCCCCATTAACAACCTCACCCAGTCTCCCAAACACCTTAAAATACCCCCAAATTGCCCTCCGATTGCCTTTCTTCTCTAATGAAGACGAACCTCCATAGGAAGTACTGTTCACGCTTATGAAAAATACGGCTATAATCAGTTATTCTCTCAAAATATGGGTAATTTGAAGAGATAAAATTTGCTCTTTAGATGGGTTCTATGACAGGTCAGGAAAGGGTTGGGTAATTCATCGATCCATGTCCCGATTGTCCCTGGAACGCGTCTGTGAAGGTCGGGCATAAAAGGCAGAATTTCGCTCTTATTGGTAAAATAACCCCTATTTAATGTTTTATCAGGAAGTTGAAGGATAAACTGCTGCTCCCTGCAGGGAACCGGCACCAAGATCCCGGCAGAATGACTCTCCCCGAAAAACCGGTAACCACCCACTACCAGAAGCCATTCCCTATCAGTTTACTCCCAGCCATAAAACAGAAATTCAAAGCTCTTTTCCTGAGATCAGTTCCGTATAAAAAATTGGAACGACATCTACGGTAACAATCCCGATCAGCATTGCTGTAACAACACCGCCGGGGGACATTCCCGGCAGTGCGGAAGATAACAAGCATTATACAATCCGGTAATCCATAATTGATTATTTAAACGAGTTGGATGCCATATGCGGTTGCCGGAACTGAAAATCACCAGGACGGGCCTTTTCATCCTTGTTGTCCTTTTTATCCTGACCTTCTCTGCGCTCTGGATCCGGGTGCTCCCCCTCCTCACCCTGAATACCGATATCCTCAATATCGTCGCCATGGACGACCCCATGTACAACCTCCGCCAGACCGAACAGATGCTCGCACATTTCCCTCAGTACGCCTGGTTCGAGGCGATGACCCTGTTCCCCACCGGGCAGGCCATACCCTGGGGACCGCTCTTCATCTGGCTTTCGTCGGCCATGTGCATTATTACGGGTGCATCTACACGGTCTGAAATCATCGAGGTATCGCTCTGGCTTCCCCCGATCCTCGGAGCCCTCATGGTCCCCGCGATGTTTGTTCTCGTCCGGAAAGCCTGGGACTGGAAGGCCGGGATCTTTGCAGCAGGGCTCATTGCAGTCAT
>DNOQ01000165.1:0-485 GCA_003501665.1 Bacteroidales bacterium
CACCAGGGTCGGCAAGCAGTCTGTCCTTTGTTTGTTGCAATGCTTCTTTAAAGTTCTCCGGAGTATTATTTGTGATCACCGGAGTGTAAGGGTATCCGAACCCGGGACTCCATTCCATATTTTGATCAGTGCGTGGCGATGAATCCCAACCCATTGTGACATTTGGATAGCAGGGTACACCATATTCTGTTTTTATTTTGTCCCAATAGGCCAGATAGGCATCCCGTACGTAATTATAATCAGTCTGAGTATCCGGTAAACGGACATGATGAATCCACACATAAGAGGTGGCAGAATCAAATCCCAACATTTTAATCAGATCCGGAAAATTTATTATTGGTAATTTTTCACCCGGAAGAATTGGATTTCCCCAGGCAACAAGGTTCCAGTGAACACCCTTCAGTCCGGCAGCAACAGCTTTATTGCGCATCCGGTCCATCGCAGTTTTTGTGGCAGCCAGACTACCAAATCCTTCCACAAATTTT
>DNOQ01000165.1:575-2858 GCA_003501665.1 Bacteroidales bacterium
TGCTTGTATTCTTAGCCTTTAAGAATCCTTCGTCTAAGCATTGATTTAAAAATGGCCTTCCATTATAATTATACCAGTCAAAAATAAAAACATCGATCCCATTATCAGCAGCAGCATCAATTTTCATCGCCATAACTAATGGGTCTTTCTCGTCGGTGTATCCCCATGCAGGTATGCGTGGTTGTTGATGGCCCTCAAAGCGGGGTTTTGCCCTTCTCACCAATTCCCACTCTGACTGACTGTCGAGGAACGGTTGTCTGCTCAAAGGCAGATGATTCTCATCCCTGATATGGTAGTTGGGGAAGTAGTAGCTTGCAACGGTAATCATATCCTGAACGTTCTTAACACTTTTACTCCTGCTGCAAGATGCAAGGAGAGTTANNCCATTATGTTTATAACCATTACCACAAAGAAAAACCGGCATACTGCAGCATTTTATTTTCTCCGCCTTTTCCAATTACCTGGATTTTTGGAAGTATTGATAACACCAAGGATAACGACTTGGCGCAGAACATCATCAATAATAAAATGTATCATGTAAGGAAATGATTTCATGGGAAGGCATCGCAATTCATCGTAACGTATCTGGAAATGTGGATTTAATGAAATGGTTTTATATTCCTGTTCAATGGCTTCCAGAAAGCGAATTCCCAATCCTTCCTGGCGGGAGTCATACCAACTGATGCCCTCCTGAATATCGATAAAGGCTTGGTGTTTAATGACAAGTTTATAGGGCTTCAATCGAGTTTGAATTTGTTCTTCACCTGGTCCCAGTCAAGAACGTTGCCGGGATTTTCCCTGTAATCTTTCAAACGCTGCCTTATAATGTCTTTATGCCATTCGGGTACTGAGAACATGTTTTCTTCTTCCTTCTTAAGATCATCAAACTTATTCTTAAGGTACTCCCAGTCCTCAATCGGGATGAATACCCCGGTTGTGTTCCCCTTACTGTCTGAAATATATTGCAAGTTCATAGCTGTTCTTTTAATGGGTTAAGTTAATAAATAAAATTGCTTAATCCCTGGGAAAGAAATGAATATTTTCCCGGACAAAAGATATATGTTTTACTTATTCATCGGGAGATGAAACTTATTCGTATTTCAGCCATGCTGTTGCATAACAATCTTTGTCAGATATAAACCTGATCCAGCGGGATTCAAATGCCGGTGGAAAATCATATTTATACACTTCACCTGGATTAACCTGAACTGTCATATATGTCATCCAGAGGCCATGCCCTACAGGTTCAGTTTCAATTCTAATAGTGACTGGCCCGGATGAATTATGTGATATTTCCAGGCTTCGTTTTTCATAAAAACCGATCAGGTATGGATATGAAGGGACCCCTGCGGTAACTTCAGAATTTTTCCAGGGACCTCCCTCTCCGGCGGGCTTACCGATCTTCCAGAGATCATCGATCACTCCTGCCCATACGGCAGCTTTACCATCAGATGAAACTATTACATGGGAATTTTGCTTTGCCATTTCCGGATTTATCCCTGTCATTATAAGCATTCCCCGGTAAGATGCATAATCGTGAATCCTGAAATTATGTGAAGCAACAGGCCTGATCTTTGCAAAACCATCGGCATTATTTGCGGGGAGCTCATAAAATGTCCCGGCACAATTGAAGAGGTCGCGTTCAGTAACCACTTCACGGCATATACGCAGGGTGGCTCCATCAGTCAGATATTTAAAACCCGGATCTCCCTTCGGAAGTCTCCATCTTCGTCCAAAATCATCTTCAATAAGCACCGAAGCATTGTCAATAGTTACAACTTGTTCCGGAATTGCAAATTTATCACGTATAAAATCAGCCATTTCAGGATCTTCTTTTTTCTGAAGATCCATATTCCCATCCAGCTCATAATAACCTGTTTCCGTAAAATCAATACCATTGAATTCTCCGGCCAGCACTCCCAAAGCCCGGCGATTATCCCCAAGACCATATAGAAGTCCTCCTGTTGACTTCGGGTCGGTAACAGGTGATAATCCATTGAAAATAGCATTCGGGACATTATTTCTGTTATCATTTCCGGAATAAGAGAAATGAACAGTAGCTGTTGTCGCAATATCTGTTTTTACCCTTATCCATTCAGCCTCAACAGTAGGCGGAAATTCCACATTTACCGATTTGCGGGGTCCCAGATTAACTGATTGAAGAGTCTCCCATTGATCATTACCTGACTTATCCACTTCAAAAAGGAAATTTACCGGAATATTACCTGAGTTATGGATCCAGCATATTCGCTTTGGCCAGCCTGTAAAGAGGAACGGTTCCGA
>DNOQ01000215.1:0-1129 GCA_003501665.1 Bacteroidales bacterium
TATATTCGGGATTTCTATACGTTGCGGATTTTTCTTCTGTTCGGTTGTGAGATTAAGATCGGCATTCTCCACAGTCATACCTGCAATAACGTTTCCACCATCGAGATATACGTAAACGGGCGGATCTATTTTATATTCGAGATTTGAGGCAGAATGTGTTGGCAGCATTCTTCTGTTCACAACAGAGGCAGTTATCTCTTTCAGTCCTCCTTCAATCCGGGTTACCTTAAGATCGGTTATTTCAAGTTTGGGCGACTGGTAGGCATTATAGATACAGAAAGCTGCATTGCGGTGAGCATCTGTTTCGATCATGAAGCCCGGATGCAATCTTCCGTACATTTTAGTGAATCCCCCTATTTCCACTTCACCGTAAACGGGGTGGTCTAATTTCTGCCAGGGAATGAATGCATCTTCAAAAAGGAGCAGTCTGTCGAACTCGTACTGATCGGTATTTAATGTATCATAGAACATCAGATAACTGCTCCATAATTCATTTGAGAAGACAAAGCAGCCCATCGCACCATGCCACCAGTCTATTTCGCCGCCGTATACCGTATACATATCCTTCCAGATTGTGAGAAGTTTGTATCCCGGGATCATTAATTCACCTTTTTTTCCCAGTGCATCTATAACGGTATCATCTGCACGGCTGTATGCTTCTGCACCGCCTCCCTGGATTGAAGGGCCTCTGAGTATCATACCACCTAAATTATGAAATGACTGTGCACCTGTAATATTTCTGTGATTTATCCCAAAATCCCTCACAGCTTTGTTCTCCGGTTGGGAGAAAGGATATTTATGTGCTCCGCTCTGTACATAGTTGGGTTCCCAGTTAAACCCCCAGTCGCGGTTCCCGTCATAACCACCGGGACCATCTTCATTTATCTGGCCATCACCGTCATTGTCAATCCCCTCCATCCCCAGAAGATCATATTCGCCCTTTTCTCCCGGTTCAACACGGATCATTCTCCGCGGATCCTTAGGATCAGTTTTATATGCTCCGTCAGGATTCTTTCTTCTGATCTGGCTGATATTCCTGTCGCCATTCATGTCATCAGCGCCGTCTTCGTCAAACAAACCGTCACGGTCATTGTCATAAGGCATCAGTCCCGAACGCGGTGGAACTCCG
>DNOQ01000215.1:1191-1322 GCA_003501665.1 Bacteroidales bacterium
TTCTGATCGTACATTTCACAAAGGTACCAGGCGGTGTACATAGCCATTTCTGTTCCCTGAAGCTCTACGGAATGAATGTTGCCGTCGATCCAGTATCCCGGTTTGTGGTCGGGATTACCGCTTTTTTTATC
>DNOQ01000215.1:1408-19169 GCA_003501665.1 Bacteroidales bacterium
GATTCTTCCTGGGCTGAGAGATTTCCCGGAAGAAGAATTAATAAAAGAAATATTGATTTTAAGGTTATTTTTTCCATGATTGATCTCCTGAACAGGGTTTATTATTATTTCAATTCGACGGATTTGGTTATTATTCCTGTATTAACTGCTCCTGCAGTTATCCTTACAGTTCCTTTGCCCATTATCAGCCAGCTGAATTCAGCCGATTCATCTCCTTCAAGTCTTTGAATTCTCTGTACTTTCTGTCCGCTCAGGAATTTCTGATTTTTCCCGGTTTCGAGGCTGATCCTCATTATCCTTGTCCACAGGTTTCTTTCTCCGGCTGCTGTGCATGTGGCAAATATTCCTTTATTATGGACCTTCAGTGACAGCCGGTAGATATTCTCTCCCTGATCCTCTGTTTTAATATCAAGGAATTCCAGTTCGGGATGCATCGCGGCCACTTCGATTATGAATTTTGAATTTTTTGTGATAAGATCTTCGAGCATTTCAGCCGGAGGATTGATGGTTGCAAAGGGTTTAATCCCGCCAACTTCGACATTCTTGCCGGGAAAATCAGGGTGTTTCATTTCTGTCCATGGAACAAATACATCCTCAATTTTATTTTCTTCGGCAAATTTCAGGAATGCCACATCCGGGTTTTTATCGCGTTCCACCGGGAACCACCATGCAGGTGTGCTGAAACTATAACGGCCATAATGAAAATATGACCAGTCCGTGAAATTGCCGGGGGATGATTTTGTAACGGGAGAGCCCTTCATGCCTGCTATCTCCCGGTATTTGTCTGATACCAGTTTATTGATTGTTTCATCGGGTTTGAGTACGCTGGTTATCCGTCTGTCCTGGTTCATCATCATTCGCGTTGATCCTGTTCCTGAAGCAGGAGACTGGCCCTGCATGGGGAATGATCCCCTGGCCCCGGCCTGTCCCTGAAACTGAGCCGGTTCCTGTATTGCGGCCGGCGAGGGAGATGCAGTTCCTCCCGCCCTGTCGTTTCCGGGTCGGGCAGGTTGATTCAGGTTATCCTGGGGGCCGAAAGCAAAAGTTGCATAAATATTGAAATGATCAAAAAAGAAATCGAGAACAGCTCTGGATTCTGGTTCAGAAACAGCATGAAGCCCGGCGTTCAATCCGAATTCCTCATAATTGTATGTAAGATTTCTGTTAAAATTAACTCCCCCCGGGCCATCCTCATTGAACAAACCATCTTTATCATTGTCGATACCTTCCGGATAGATATGGTATGAACCTGTCTGACCTTTTGAAAGGTCCGCTTCGACCATTATTCTTTCGTCATCCAGGCTCATTGTGAATTTTCCTGCCGGGTCAGCCACTCTGATCAGTGTTATCACCCCGTCGTTATTAAGATCCTCAAAGGGATCCTCATCAGTAACAAAGTCCCTGTCATCATCCACCGGTCTTGAATTTACGTTCCTTTCATACCTTGGCTGACCGAAAAACTGTTCAGATCCATCAGGGCTTGCATCGGGGATCACATAAAAGGTGACTTTGTCGAGGAGTTTCCTTATTTCGGAAGTACCGGAGCTTTTTAACAGATATTCCGCAAATCCGAGGGCCAGTTCCCTTCCAAGAAGATGGCTCCCTTCAATACCGCCAAGCACGGCAATCCCGGGTTTGTTATCCATTTCCCCGGTACCGATGGTCAAAACAATTATATCTTTTCCGCCGTGACTCTTCCCAAGTGATTTTACCGTACACAGGGAACGATATTCCCTGCCGAGTGCCTCTGCTTTCCCAACCATGGCTTTGTAATCGTTATATTTGTTCAGGGCTCCGGCATTACCGGGGAAAATGAACCAGATAATGGTAATAACAGAAATTTTTACAAAAATCTTCATATTTTGGGATTTAAGTTATCTGTGAATTCAATCTACTTAAATATCTGCCGGATAATATCAGAGATCTCAATTGATAAAAATGATGCATGTGACCGGTTGAATTTTTCATTTGCTGCATGAAGGCAGATAGTTTGAAGAGGCTAAAATTAACGGTTATTATTTTATTTGCAACACTAAACCTTTTATTGTCTTATATGTTAAATTTGTAGCCTGCCTTTTGCAGGTACGATGATGAGAAAATCTTTATTCATTCTGACTCTTCTGTTTTTATATTCATGTAACCAGAGATCAATCCACTCAGGCAGGCAGACCATAACTGTAACCATCGCGCCATACAGTTTTTTTATAAGGGAAATTGCAGGTGATGATTTCAGGATTAATATCATGGTACCATCGGGTTCAAATCCTCATATATATGAACCTTATCCCCGGCAGATAGCTGGTTTGAGGGAATCGGCAGCCTATATCACAAATGGATTTCTTGGTGTGGAAATGTCATGGATGGACAGGTTTAAAGAGATCAACCGAACCATGAAAATAGTATCGGTCGGGGAGAAAATAGAACCGATAGCATCAGCTCATGTGCACGAAGATGAGAGTGATCATGATGAAGCAGTTGATCCGCATTACTGGATCTCACCAAAATGTGCAATTATCATTGCACGGTCGGTAATGGATCTTGTCGGTGAGCTTAATCCCGGTAAAAGGGATAATTATGAAGAAAATTATGAAGATCTGGTACAAAAGATAAATGATATTGACAGGAAAGCGAAGACTCTCTTTGCCGGGCTAAAGGAGAGGTCGTTCATGATATATCATCCCAATCTTGCCTATCTTGCACGCGATTACGGGCTTGTGGAGATCCCGGTCGAATTTGAAGGCAAGGAACCGCCTCCGTCACGTCTGCGGGAACTTATTGATATTGCGGAAAGGGAGAATATTAATACAATATTTGTTCAGAAAGAATTCGACACCAGAAATGCAAAGACTATTGCCGATGAGGTTGGTGCTGAAATAAAAGTAATTGATCCACTGTCGGAGGAATGGCTGGACTCGACAGAGGATATTATAAATGGTTTGTATTTAAGTTTATCCGGGAACGAGAAATAATATGCATTTATGGATTTAATATTTGAAATGAATTCTTTATCAGCCTCTTATGGCACAAACACCGTGCTTGAAAATGTCAGTTTCAGAGTAAATGAGAATGATTTTATCGGCGTTATAGGTCCAAACGGAGGAGGGAAAACTACATTGCTAAAAGTTATTCTCGGGCTGATAAAGCCTTCCGCCGGAAGTATATTTTTTAATTCCCGCCTGCAGGATAGCGAAAAGATTGGTTATCTTCCCCAGATATCTACAGGAGATGTGGATTACCCTGTCAGTGTGACTGATGTGATCCTGTCGGGGATGATGATAAGAAAAAGGATTATTACCAGAATGTCGGCAGATGACAGGAAAAAAGCCGGAAAGATTATTGAAGAGCTTGGGCTTTCGGGTCTCGAAAAAGCTTCACTGAACGAACTTTCAGGCGGACAGCTGCAGCGTGTTCTGCTGGGAAGAGCAATTATTGGGGATCCTAAACTGCTGTTGCTTGATGAACCGGGGAATTTTGTCGATTCGACATTTGAGATTGATTTTTACGGGAAACTCAAAGAGCTGAATAACAAGATGTCAATCTTAATGGTTTCGCATGATATCGGAATGATCTCCTCACATGTGAGATCATTTGCATGTGTAAACAGGAAACTCCGCTATCATCCTTCATCAGAGATAACCAATGAACAACTTCTCGCGTATGGGTGTCCGATCCAGCTTATAACTCATGGAGATGTACCTCATACTGTATTAAAACAACATAACTGAGTGGAAGGAACTATTTTTCAATATGATTTTATCGTAAAAGGCCTGCTGGGAGCAGTATTTGCGAGCATTACTGCCGGATTTACAGGCACATATATTGTTACAAGAAAAATGGTTTTTCTGAGCGGGGGAATTACGCATGCCTCATTCGGAGGAATAGGAATAGGTTATTATGCCGGATTCAATCCTGTGGCGGGCGCTGCAATTTTCGGAGTATTATCAGCACTTGGAATTGAATATCTGTCAATTCACCATAAAATACGCGAAGATTCTGCCATAGGTATTCTTTGGGCCTTCGGAATGGCTATCGGGATAATTTTCATTTATCTCACACCTGGTTATTCACCGAACCTTATGAGTTACCTTTTCGGTAGTATCCTCACCGTTACTAATGCCGATATAATTGCACTGGGGATAATGTCACTCATACTTTTTATCTATTTCGGGGCATTCTACAGAACAATACTTTATACATCTTTTGATGAATCTTTTGCACGTACCTACTCTTCCTCTGTTGATATTTTCAAATATGTCACAACATCTCTCATTGCACTGACTATTGTACTGAATATCAGGATGGCCGGAGTGATACTGGTGCTTTCCCTTCTTACAATCCCGCCAAACATTGCAATGCTGTTCACACGAATCTATTCAAGGATAATACTCCTTTCGGTCATTACAGGATTCATGGGCACAACATGTGGATACATTATCTCATATTTTGCAGGTATTCCGGTGGGAGCAACAATAATATTCACACTTGTCATTACCTGGATCATTATAAAAGGATTTTTTTTACTCAGGAACCAATTTGCACGGAAACAAACCAGGCTGCTTTTAAATCAATACGAAATACGCGAAACCAAATAAAATACACAAGATATGGATTATGATCTTATAATAATCGGAAGCGGGCCCGGAGGGTATGTTGCTGCAATCAGGGCTTCTCAGCTGAAAATGAAAGTCGCGGTTGTGGAAAATGCCGAGATAGGAGGTATATGTCTTAACTGGGGATGTATTCCCACAAAATCGCTGTTGAAAAGTGCACAGGTATTCGAATACCTCAGTCACGCTTCTGAATATGGAATTTCGGTATCAGGTGAAGTAAAGCCTGATTTTGAGGCCATCATTGCGCGAAGCCGCGGTGTGGCAGAAGGAATGAGCAAGGGGGTACAATTCCTTTTCAAAAAAAACAATATCATTCTTATAAAAGGATATGGAAGAATTTCAGGCAAGAACAGTGTTGAGGTTGAGGATGTTCAAGGCATCAAAACGACTTTAAGCGGAAGACATATTATCCTTGCAACAGGAGCCAGATCCAAAGAGCTGCCTGATCTGAAACAGGACGGGGAAAAAATAATAGGTTACAGGGAGGCAATGACACTTCGGGAACAGCCAAAATCGATGGTTGTGGCAGGATCAGGAGCAATCGGTAGTGAATTTGCAAATTTTTTCCAGTCAATCGGAACAGAAGTGACTTTGGTGGAATTCCTTCCGAGAATTGTTCCCAATGAGGATGAGGAGATCTCAAAACAGCTTGAACGCTCATTCAAAAAAATGAAAATGAAGGTAATGACAGGTTCATCGGTGGAATCGGTGGATACTACGGGTGAAAAATGTATTGTGACAATTAAAACACCAAAAGGGAAGGAGACAGTTGAAACGGATATAGTCCTTTCAGCCGTTGGTGTAACAGCTAATCTTACGGATATTGGCCTTGAAAATGCCGGGGTTAAGACAGAAAAGGATAAGATTGTTGTTGATGATTACTACAGAACATCTGTCGATGGTATTTATGCAATAGGCGACATTGTTCATGGACCCGCACTGGCACATGTAGCTTCGGCTGAGGGGATCGTCTGTGTTGAAAAAATTGCCGGTCTCGATACAGAACCACTTAACTATAATAATATTCCTGCATGTACATATACAAATCCTGAAATTGCATCAGTTGGTCTGACCGAACAGGCTGCCAGGGATTCAGGGTATGAAATCAAAGTCGGTAAATTTCCATTCACTGCATCGGGTAAAGCAAGCGCTTCGGGAGCAAGAGAAGGTTTTATAAAGCTTATCTTTGATTCAGCCTATGGTGAATTGCTCGGGGCTCACATGATAGGAGCCAATGTAACGGAAATGATATCTGAAATTGTTATTGCCAGAAAGCTTGAGACCACTGCTCATGAGATAATAAAAGCCGTTCACCCGCATCCCACTATGTCTGAAGCCATTATGGAGGCAGCTGCTGCAGCTTACGGGGAAGTTATACACCTTTGATCTGTAAAAGGGGGAAACAAAAATTTCTGTTAAAATAAGTGCGACGCAACCTTTAGCTGCGTTTTATCATCATTTTTTAGGAAAATGTTGACTTTAAGACAATTTTTTTTAATATTTTTATACTCTGTACAAAGGTATCCACCTTGCCTGAGATTAAAAATATAATAAATGGTTGTCTGAAAGGCAACAGAAGGGACCAGGAACTTCTGTACAGGCGTTATTCACCTAAATTATATGCTGTTTGCCTGCAGTATTCAGGCAATGATGAAGAAGCAAGAGATATTTTACAGGAAGGATTCATTAAGATCTTTGAAAATCTAATTCATTATAAGCACGAAGGTTCTTTTGAAGGATGGATGCGAAAAATAATTGTCAATACTGCACTTGAAAAATACCGGAGCAGGAACAGGCTGTACAGGGTTGATGATATTGACCAGATACCGGAACCGGATGCAGAACCGGATACCGAAGATTATGCAGGCCTTGAAGCAATCGATCTTATGGATATCATTCGGGAACTGCCTCCGAAATACAGGACGGTATTTAACCTTTTTGCACTTGAGGGATATTCGCATAAGGAAATAAGTGAGATGATCAGTATATCCGAAGGCACCTCCAAATCGAATCTGTCGCGCGCAAGAATAATACTTCAGCGCAGGGTGGGATCTTACACCGGAATTAAGAAGAGAGTATTAAATGGATGAAAGGAGAGCAAATATTGATCTTGTTTTCAGGAATGGTCTGAAAGGCTATGAGGTACTTCCTCCTCCGGAGGTATGGAATAATATCAGACCGGTTGTCAGAAGAAAACAGCGGCCTCTGATTATTTTAAGGGCTGCAGCTGCTGTGGCAGTGTTGTTGTCTATGAGTTTCCTTGTATACAGACTGAGCATACAGATCAATTCAATACCTTTCGACAATATAATAACCCTTGCTGAAGAATCCTATCGTCCGTTTCCTGTGCCTCTTCCGGTGAGAGAGTCTGAGCCGCAGACTGTCACCACCGCCTTAATGCCGCTAATTGAACAGGTATACACACCGGAACCAACCGCGGAAACAACTGTTTTGTCTGGGAGTAATCTTTATACCCTGTCAGATGTATTTTATCCTGCCGGATCGGATATTTTATCACTGTATGAAACCGACCCGGCAAGATCTGGTCTCAGGAAACTCTTTAAACCGGAAGATAATGAAATTCAGGCTGAAGATCGGGCTGACCTCTTTTATCCTGTAACAGAACCAAAACAAAAAACAGAAAAGTGGACGATAGCTGCTCTCGTTTCACCAACATACCATACAAATTTCTACCTGGGAAATGATGAAATTACGTCTCAGTTGATATCTTATGAACAACCGGTATTTTCATACGCGGGAGGTGTGGCTTTTGCCTACAGGGTAAACAAACGGATTAGTGTACAGTCAGGACTTTATTATTCATCATTCGGACAGGAATTATCAGGAATAACAGCTTTCGGAGGCTTCACTCCTTATGATTATGCAAAAGGCGACCGGAATTTTGAAGTCCTGACCTCCACCGGAACTTTTTATACGAATAATACCGATATTTTCCTTATTGACACCAGGTCCGACAACAGGATCACAACAAGATATACCAGAGATTATTTTGATCCGGCAAAGGCAAATCTGCAATATATCGACAACTCCCTCAGACAAAATTTCAGTTATCTAGAATTCCCTGTTATTTTCAGGTACAAGTTGATTGACAGGACAATCGATTTCAACGTGGTGGGTGGATTATCATCAAACTTCCTTGTAAATAATTCAGTATATGCAGCAATCGATGGCGGCAGATACCAGGTAGGCAAGACTGAAGGAATGAATTTTTTAACATTCAGCAGTTCAGTGGGTATGGGAATGGAATATAATTTCTCAGGCAATCTGTCGTTAAACCTTGAACCTACTTTAAGGTATTATCTTAATCCTTTCAACCAGACACCGGGATTAAGAATACATCCCTATTCTTTCGGGATCTTCTCCGGGATCTCATACAGATTCTGATCCGNNTTCATTTTTTCATTATTTGATCACTTTGGACATCTGCTGATATTTTTATCAGGTTAAAAATTAGTACCTTTGCATTTTATTTTTTAATGCGCGGAGATTATGAGAGTCCCGAAAAAAAATATTGTCTTAATTGCCTCAACGCTTATTACTGTTTTATTCCTGATTTTCCTGATGTTGAATGGTTCGAGGGTTTTCAGTAATGTACCAGACGAAGAATATATTGCGGATACCACTTTTTACAACAGACCGTTCAGGATACCGGCCGGGGTCACATTTGCCGGGGAAATAATGCCGCTTGAGAATTTCGATACACGTGAGAGCCTTGAACGTGAAATACTTGTGAGTGCATACCGTCATTCTTCAACAATTCTTATAATAAAAAGAGCGAACCGTTATCTGCCGGTAATTGAAAAGATCCTTTCAAAGAACGGCATACCTGATGATTTCAAGTATCTTGTTGCTGCAGAAAGTGAATACAGTAATATGATATCACCTGCCGGTGCGACAGGTTTCTGGCAGATAATGCAGGCTACGGGAAGGGAATACGGAATGGAAATAAACAGTGTGGTTGATGAAAGATATCATATTGAGAAATCGACACAGTTTGCATGTGATTTTATCAGGAAATCGTATGAGAAATACGGTAACTGGACACTGGCGGCTGCTTCCTATAACGGAGGCAGATCTGGAATAGACCAGCAGCTAAGCATACAGCGTCAGAATAATTATTACGATCTCCTCCTTGCAGAAGAAACGGCAAGGTACATATTCAGGGTAGTAGCCTACAAACTCATTATTTCGGATCCTGAAAGCTATGGGTTTACAATTGGCAGGGATGAACTTTATCCCGAACTGAAGTATTATGAAGTCAGGGCAGACAGCGCCATAGACGATTTTTCGGAATTTGCAGAGAAATACGGAACAAACTACAAATTGCTGAAGTTTCTTAATCCCTGGCTCAGAAAGCCCTACCTGACTCCGAAACCGGGGAAAGAGTACTATATCAAAATACCTGCTGAAGGTATGAGGAATCCTGAAAGAACAGAATCTGTTAACTGATCATTTTACTGCCCGGAATAAAGAATGCGTGAAGAGATAACAGTACTTGGAGCCAGGGTCCATAATCTCAAGGATATTGATGTAATTATTCCCCGAAACAAACTGGTAGTGGTGACAGGTCTCAGCGGAAGCGGCAAGTCATCACTGGCATTCGACACAATATATGCCGAGGGCCAGAGGAGGTATATGGAAACCCTGTCAGCTTACGCGAGGCAGTTTCTGGGAGGTATGTCGAGACCCGATGTTGATAAGATAACAGGTCTGAGCCCGGTAATATCCATCGAACAGAAAAGCACCAACAAAAATCCAAGGTCAACTGTAGGCACAATCACAGAAATATATGATTTCCTTCGATTGTTGTACGCGAGAGCGGCTGAAGCATTTTCGTGGCAATCAGGGGGAAAGATGGTAAGGTATACTGATGATCAGATAATTGACCTGGTAAAGGAGAGGTTTGCAGGGCGAAAGGTATATTTCCTGGCTCCGGTCGTCAAGGGCAGGAAGGGACATTACAAGGAGTTGTTTGAGCAGATAAGAAGAAAAGGATATCTCAGTGTCCGGATCAATAATGAGATAAAAGAGCTGATCCCCGGAATGAAACTGGACCGATATAAGATTCATTTCATCGAACTGGTTGTCGATAAATTCACAGTGGGAGAGGTTACAGATAAAAGGCTCATGAATTCAATTGAAGTTTCTCTCGATCAGGGCGACGGGATCATGATGGTACTCGATACAGTAAGCGGTGAAACCCGTTATTTCAGCCGTTACCTAATGGATCCGGTCACCGGTATCTCATATAATGAACCTGCACCTCATACTTTTTCTTTTAACTCTCCACAGGGAGCATGCCCCCATTGCAACGGACTTGGTGAGATATCGAGCATAGATGAAGCGAAGCTGATTCCCGACAGGGAACTCAGTATAAGGAAAGGGGCAATAAAACCGCTGGGTAAATACAGGAATGTATGGATCTTCTGGCAGATTGAGGCTATTGCCGAAAAAAACGGATTTACTCTTGATACGCCTGTAAAGGATATTACCGCAGAAGCTCTGAATAAGATACTTTACGGTTCTGATGAGGTGCTGAGGTTATCGAATACACCTCTGGGAATGACTTCGAATTATCTTCTGACTTTCGAGGGTGTGGTAAGTTTTATTGGAAATCTTGAAGCGGTTGATGAAAAAAGAAATGGTACAAGGATAAAAGATCAGTACGTACAGTATCAGATCTGCCCCGAATGTAATGGTGCCAGACTTAAGAAAGAGTCTCTCTGTTTCAGGATAGCGGATAAGAATATAGGTGATATTGCTGCGATGGATATCAGGGAGCTGTCAGATTTTCTTTCACATATTGAGGATAAGATGTCTGCAAGACAAAGGCAGATTGCAGCTGAGATTCTTAAGGAGATAAGGTCAAGAGTGGGATTCCTTATTGATGTCGGTGTTGATTATTTATCTCTTAACAGAGGTGCCAGGACTCTTTCGGGGGGGGAGAGTCAGAGGATAAGGCTGGCTACACAGATCGGTTCAAAGCTTGTAAATGTCCTGTATATCCTCGATGAGCCCAGCATAGGACTTCACCAGAGAGACAACAGACGCCTCATAAGCTCGCTGAGGCAACTCAGGGATGCGGGAAACTCTGTAATAGTTGTTGAACATGATAAGGAAACTATCCTTTCGGCAGACCATATCATTGATATGGGTCCGGGAGCAGGAATTCACGGAGGGCTTGTTGTTGCCGAAGGAAGTCCGAAGGAGATTATAAGTTTTGATTCACTTACATCAAGATACCTTTGTAATAAAGAAAAGCTCAATATACCTGAGTCAAGACGTACAGGAAACGGGAAATCCCTGAAATTGAAGGGGGCATCAGGACATAATCTCAACAATATTGATGTTACAATCCCGCTCGGGGCCCTTATCTGTGTAACAGGTGTCTCGGGAAGCGGCAAATCGTCTCTTATCAATCAGACACTTCATCCTGCACTGGCAGGCAGATTCCATCACTCAGGGAAACAGGCATTGCCATACAGGGAAATAGAGGGTATTCAGAATCTCGATAAGGTCATTGAGGTCGATCAGTCGCCGATAGGGAGGACCCCAAGATCAAATCCTGCAACTTATACAGGTGTCTTTACGGATATAAGAAAGCTGTATGAACAGACTACCGAAGCAAAGATCAGGGGATTTACAGCCGGAAGATTCTCATTCAATGTAAAGGGAGGCAGATGTGAAGGCTGTGAGGGAGCCGGGGTAAAAACCATTGAAATGAATTTTCTGCCCGATGTATATGTTAATTGTACCGATTGCAACGGTAAACGATATAACCGGGAAACCCTCGAAGTGAAATATAAAGGCAAATCGATAAGCGATGTTCTTGATATGACGGTAAACATGGCTGTTGAATTTTTTGCCAATGTTCCTTCAATTTACCACAAGATCAAAACTCTCCAGGATGTGGGCCTTGGATATATAACACTCGGCCAGCAGTCTACAACCCTCTCGGGAGGGGAGGCTCAACGGGTTAAACTGTCAGCAGAACTTTCAAGACGTGATACAGGGAAAACATTGTATATTCTTGATGAACCAACAACGGGACTTCATTTTGAAGATGTAAGGGTTCTGCTCGATGTCCTTAACAGACTGGTCGACAGGGGAAATACAGTCATTATTACAGAACACAATATGGATGTTATTAAAATGGCCGATCACGTGATCGATCTGGGAAAAGAAGGAGGAAGGGAAGGAGGTAATATTGTTTTTTCCGGAACACCTGAAGAACTGGCCATGTGTACTGACAGCTATACCGGCAGGTTTCTTAAAACTGAGCTTATGCCATAAATTATATATATTTGAAATCCGATAAAAAATTACAAATGGGCAAACTTGATAAACCCGCTGACCTTATAAGGGATGCTTTCACAGAAAAGACATGGCACGAGATCCATACGACCGATTCATGGAGAGTTTTCAAGATCATTTCCGAACTGGTTGAAGGATTTGAAAAGCTTGCAAGAATAGGACCGTGTGTATCAATCTTCGGTTCTGCAAGAACTCATCATAATGATAAATATTACAGGCTTGCAGAGGACATTGCATTTAAACTCACACAGAACGGTTATGGTGTGATTACAGGAGGCGGCCCGGGAATTATGGAAGCTGCAAATAAAGGCGCAACGCGGGGAAAAGGAAAATCAGTAGGAATAAATATCGACCTGCCATTTGAACAGAGACCAAATTCATATATTGATGCCGATAAGCTTATCACTTTTGATCATTTCTTTGTCAGAAAAGTGATGTTTATGAAATATGCACAGGGATTCATTGTTCTGCCAGGAGGATTTGGAACATTTGATGAACTTTTTGAAGCCATAACGCTAATACAGACCAGAAAAATCGGAAAATTCCCGATAGTACTTGTGGGAGAAAAATACTGGAAAGGTCTCGTGGATTGGGTTAAAGAGGTAATGCTTGCGGAGGAAAAAAATATTTCATACGAAGATCTTAACCTTTTCACTGTTGTTGATACAGCTGATGATGCTGTGGATAATATCAAGAATTTCTATTCACGCTACCTGCTCAGCCCGAATTTTTGATATATCTATCCAGTTCTCTTTCCGTATCCTTCCGTTTTATTGTTTCACGCTTGTCATATTCCTTTTTACCCCTGGCAAGAGCTATCTCGGCCTTTGCCAGCCCTTTCTCATTTATGAAAACCTTTATAACTATGATTGTCAATCCTGTTTCCTTTACCTTTCTCTCTATCTTATTCAGTTCCCTTCTGGTAAGAAGGAGCTTCCTTTCTCTCAGAGGATCATGGTTATTCAGATTGCCCCAGTAATATTCTGCAATGTGCATTCCTTTGATAAACAGTTCTTTATCTCTGAAAAGGCAATATGAATCAGCCACGGCTGCCTTACCCAGTCTTATCGATTTTATCTCGGTGCCGGTTAGTTTGATTCCTGCAATGAACTTTTCAATGAATTCAAAATCATGCGAAGCTTTTTTGTTACGGATCACAATATCGGCTGAATTCCTTCTCATCTTTCAGATTTAGGGGAGGTTCAAAATTAGTGTTTTTTTAATAATTTGCCTGAAATGAAAAACATGATGTAAAGATGCCGGAAAATAACAGTTCTACACACGATATTCTGATAATAACAGGGCCGACTGCTTCCGGAAAAACAGCGCTGGCAGCTGCTCTGGCATGCCGTATCAAAGGTGAAATAATAAGCGCCGATTCCCGCCAGGTTTACAGGGGTATGGATCTCGGAACCGGAAAAGATTATGACGATTATCTGGTTAACGGTATAAGGATTCCCGTTCATCTTATTGATGTTGCTGATCCGGGATACAAATATAATGTCTTTGAATACCAGCGTGATTTTTTCAGGGTATTTAATGAATTGAAGACAAGAAATGTATTTCCTCTGGTTTGCGGCGGATCAGGAATGTATATCGACAGTATAGTATCAGGATACAGTATGTATGAAGTACCTCCCGATCCCCTGCTCAGGAAAAAACTTGAACAGAAAAGCATGTCTGAGCTGATTGATATTCTTTCCTCATATAAGAAGTTGCATAATATAACCCATATTGATACTAAAAATCGTGTAATCAGAGCTATAGAAATTGAAAAATATAACAGTTCGGGAAAGGTGAATCTGGCTCAGTTTCCAAAACTGAAATCTATTATTATTGGTGTCATGGCAGACAGGGATAAGAGGCGCAGACGGATAACGGAAAGACTTAAGCAACGCCTGGATGCTGGTATGATTGATGAGGTTAAAAGGCTGATGGAAAACGGGGTAAGTGAAGAGGTTCTGATTTATTATGGTCTTGAATATAAGTTTATTACACTTTTTTTGACAGGCAGCAAGGATTATGATACAATGGTAAAGGAGCTGGAAATCGCGATTCATCAGTTTGCCAAAAGACAGATGACCTGGTTCAGAGGGATGGAACGCAGAGGGATAAAAATCCATTGGATTGACGGAGAATTACCTCCGGATGAAAAACTGGAGATAATACTTCAGTTGCTCTCAAAAGGAGCCTGATCAATATTTAACTGCCTATTGAAGATATGTTTCCAGCCATTCGAAAAACTCACGTTGCCATATCATGGCATTCTGGGGTTTCAGTACCCAGTGTCCTTCGTCCTCGAAGAAGAGCAATCTGCCGGGAACATTATTAAGCTGTGCGGCAGTGAATGCTTCGAGGCTTTGTGTATAGGGTATCCTGAAATCGAGAGCTCCGGTTATAATAAGGATCGGAGTATCCCAGTTACCTGCCATCAGGTGAGGGGAGAACTGGTAACTTCTGGGCAGGTTCCAGTAAGGTCCTTCAATGTCTTTGTCGGGAAACCAGAGTTCTTCGGTTGATCCGTACCAGCTTATCAGATTGAATACACCACAGTGTGATATGAATGCATTGAACCTTCCTCCATGCATCCCCGCCAGATAGAAGACTGATGAGCCTCCGTAACTTGCTCCGACAGCCCCGATCCGGGATTCATCAACGAACTTCTCTTTTGCCATCGCATCAGTCGCGTCGAGGTAATCCTGTATGTTTTTTCCGCCATAATCACCTGATATCTGCTCCTTCCATGCCTGTCCGAAACCTGAACTGCCCCTGCGGTTGGGAGCAATGACGATATATCCTTTGGCAGCCATAAGCTGATAATTCCAGCGGTATGACCAGCTCTGACCAAGTGGTCCCTGCGGTCCTCCCTTGCAGAATAACAGTGCAGGATATTTCCTTGCAGGATCAAAATCAGGAGGGTAGATTATCCACATCTGCAGATCCTGATAGTCTTTGGTTCTGATATACCTCTCTTCAACCTTACCCATCTTAATGGACTCATAGATAGCTTTGTTGACAAAAGTTATCTGTTTTAATTCCCCGTTTGACAGATCGATAGCCGACAGTTCACGGGCCATTGACATCGACTGTATGCCTGAAATCAGTACTCCCGATTTAAATTTTACCGGACCAAGATCATGGATCCCCGTGGTAACCTTTGTGACCTCCTGACCGGATAAATCTGTTTTAAAGAGCTGTGTTGTTCCAAGGTGAGAACAGGTAAAACAGAGGGTCGAATTATCGGCCCATACAATATTCTCGGCATCAAAGTCCCAATCCCTTGTCAGCCATGTACTTCTGAGGGTATTGATATCGTATACAAACAGACGGTCGAGATCTGCTTCGTATCCTTCCCTCTGCATACTCTGGAAAGCGATCTTTGATCCGTCGGGAGAAAAGACAGGATATTTGTCGAAGCCGAAATTCCTTTCCGTTATATTTATCTCCTTCCCCGAAGATATTTCATAGAGAAAAATATCTGTATTGGTACTGCGCGCATCGTCTCTTCCACTCATCCTCTTTGTTGTGTAGGCGATGTACTTTCCGTCGGGGCTCCATGAAACCTCATTTTCATCGAAGTAAGGTGCAGTGGGGGATTCATATTTCTGTCCCTCCATAATGTCTTTTTCCCGTGATACCTTTTTTCCGTTAAATGAAGCTACGAAGATATGACTATATGAGTGATCGCTCCAGTAATTCCAGTGGCGGTACATCAGGTCGTTGATGATCCTGACATTTGCTTTTGGAAGATTATGTTTTTCGTTTGCTGTCTGATCGAGTTTTACTCTCCTTGTGAAAAGTATCATATTGCCGGCTGGGGAGATATTAAAGCTTTCAAAGTCTTCAAGCCCTTCAATGATTTGTTTTTCGGAGCCGTCGGCTTTCATGCTCAATAAACGGCCTCCCTTTACAAATGCTATCGACTGGCCGTTATTGAACCACTGAGGTGTACTGCCACCTTCAGTTGTGAGCTGTACAGGCTCTCCTCCTGACGAAGGTGTTTTATAAATATTTGTTCGCCTTGCTTCACTCTTCATATCAATTTCTGTTACAGTATAGATAACTGCCGATCCGTCGGGTGAGAGATCGAATGAGCCCAGACGACCAAATTTCCAGAGGATCTCAGGAGTCATAACACCGCCTGATTTTTCATCTCTGGTAAGCTCATTACTGAACTGGTTTACTGAGTCTTCACTGACATCAGTCTTTTCTTTGCACGATATGGTACAAAGAATGACTGTAAGAGCCAGCGGTATAAGATATCTTTTCATAAAGGTCCTGTTGAATAATTATTGACTTTTAAGGGCTTCCGCAACCTTTGTTTTCAGTTCGTCATACAGTTCAGGATTGTCTTTCAGGATCTGTTTAACAGCATCTCTTCCCTGTCCTATTTTGGTCTCATTATAACTGAACCACGATCCGCTCTTCTTGATAATATTGAAATCAGTTCCCAGGTCAACGATCTCTCCAAGCTGTGATATTCCTTCACCGTAAAGGATGTCAAAATCGGCTTTCCTGAAAGGCGGGGCAAGTTTGTTCTTGACGATCTTGACTCTTGTCCTGTTACCAATGATCTCATCTCCATCCTTTAACTGGTTTGTCTTCCGGATATCGAGCCTTACCGAAGAATAAAACTTAAGTGCATTACCTCCGGTGGTGGTTTCAGGATTCCCGAACATGACACCGATCTTCTCCCTGAGCTGGTTAATGAAGATACATGAAGTATTAGTCTTACTGATATTTGCAGTAAGTTTTCGTAATGCCTGCGACATAAGTCTGGCCTGGAGTCCCATTTTTGAATCACCCATTTCTCCTTCGATCTCGGCTTTGGGTGTAAGTGCGGCAACCGAGTCAATAACTATAATGTCGAGAGCTCCCGATCTTATGAGATTATCTGTAATTTCCAGGGCCTGCTCCCCGTTATCGGGTTGGGAAATAAGCAGGTTTTCAATATCCACACCAAGTTTCTCGGCATAATTCCTGTCGAAAGTATGTTCAGCATCTATTATGGCGGCAATTCCTCCATTCTTCTGGGCTTCGGCAATTGCATGAATTGCCAGCGTTGTTTTTCCCGACGCTTCCGGACCATAAATTTCAATAACACGGCCACGCGGTAATCCTCCTATCCCAAGCGCGGCATCCAGTCCGATTGACCCTGTGGATATAACCTGGATATTTTCGACGGCACGGTCGCCCAGCTTCATTATTGTCCCTTTGCCATAATCCTTCTCAATCTTTCCGATTGTTATTTCAAGGGCCTTAAGTTTTTCCCTGTCGATCTCTTTCTTCCCGTTACTCATATTAATTGGTTTATTATTGATACATTTTGAAAATCTGGTCGGAATGGGCTTTTGTATTCACTTTCGTAATTACTTTTTCAATAATCCCCTTCTCATCGATGATAAAGGTGGTCCTTACCGTTCCTAAAAATGTCTTACCATAAAGACTCTTTTCTTTCCATACACCATAATCGTTGAGGATCTTTTTTGATGTATCGGCAATGATCGGAAAAGGGAGTGAATATTTTTCGGCAAATTTCTTGTGTGATGTCTCACTGTCCATACTTACCCCGACCACTGTAAATCCTTTCTTTATGAAAGTATTATAGTTATCCCTGAGATCACAGGCTTCGGCAGTGCAACCGGAAGTATCATCTTTAGGGTAAAAATAGAGTACCAGTTTCTTTCCTCTGAAATCGCCCGAACTGATCATATTTCCATTCTGGTCAATTCCTTCGAATGGCGGAGCTTTCATTCCCTCTTTTAATTGTTCCATAGGTTTACTAATTTTGTTATTATGGGTAAATTTACGAAGTT
>DNOQ01000323.1 GCA_003501665.1 Bacteroidales bacterium
CTGGTTACCTTAAAATCTCCTTTGGAATAACCAACAGGGTCGGTCTGTTTTCCTTCCTGATAGGGTCCATACCAGTCAAGGCACCATTCTTCTACAAGGCCATGCATATTAATTAATCCCCATTTATTAGGGGTAGTTTTCCCAACAGTCAGATCAACCGGTTTAGGGTTCCTTTCATCTTTTTGATTAAGGTAGTACTCTGGGGTCAGAGAATCTCCCGTATTGAAGGGTGTTGTTGTTCCTGCCCGACAAGCATATTCCCATTCAGCCTCAGTGGGCAAACGGTAAGGTTTACCTTCTTTCTGACTTAACCATTTTGTGAAAGAAACCGCATCATACCAGCTTACAAAGACAGCAGCTTCGTCATCCTTATGTGAAAAGTCTCTTTTCCCCCGTAATAATTTATGATCAGGATTAAATTGCTCGAATTGAGCATTTGTCACCTCGGTGGCTCCCATTAAAAATGGTTCTGAAATTGTTACTCTATGCACTGGCGCCTCATCATAATTTTGGCCAGAACCAACTGAACCCATAACAAAATTACCGGCAGGGATCATCTTCAATTCCATACCAATGCTATTCTTATACTGCCCGCGTACAACATTTAAAGATAATATAAGTAAAGACAGCGCTAATAATGAGAATTTCTTTTTCATCAGTATATAATTTTTATTTTTATGGTCTGATGGAACCCACATGACGCTATTTATTAAAATAATATGTTTGTGTATTCAGATACATGGGGGTTTCATGGTTGCATTTTATTTCAATAATTTAAGAGCTCTTCCGTTAAGGCAATAAACTCTGACACTCTTGAATCAGGAGTAGTATATTCTACATCGGCAAGAACAATATCGCAAGGGGCCAGATCATCATATATTTTCCGGAGGTCTATCCTGATATCCTCCACAGATTTACTTTCGAGCAGCACAGGGCTATACATTACTGCCCTTCTGGCATCAGGAAATACTTCCTTAACTTTTTTCATATCCGACTCAATACCCATATCAATGTATCCCATTTTTTTAATCTTACTTAACGCGTCAATATATGGCGTTATGCTCCAGTTGCATATATGGATCCCAAAACGTTCAAATTCTTCTGACATCATTATATCATAAGGCATAACAAACTTTTCAGCTAAATCAGGAGAGAGCATATTCATCACACAATTACTATTGGAGAGTAGATTGATGTAGAATCCCGATTTTCTTTGTCTTTTCTGAATCATTTTGGCTGTATTTAACATTGTTTCCGTAATATGCCGAAATAAGTGATGAACAAATTCAGGTTCTTCAAACATATCCGTAAATATTTCATTTCCGCGAATACGAAACGCATTGTTAAGTACTCCCTGGTAGTTGAGATAACCATGAATTTGCCCCCATTTTTTTTCAATAGTATCCATTTGTTGCATGAGCTGAATCACCGGAGGCGCAGTCGACACATCAAACACTGTAAGGTTTTCTATCTGCTCTTTGGTTAGGGTTTTCTCAGGATTAGCCGAAGGCCAATAGTCCTTCGTATAGACAACCTCAAGTCCATAAATTAGTGATATAATCATTACTCCATGCACCCCTGATATCGTAGCACATGTTCTTTCAACTCCATCTTGCATATTTACTTTGAAATAGGGTACCATGGGAAAACAATCCTGCAGATATGTTTTCATTTTCAATAGAGTTTCATACCTGTAAACAGGATCGGAATGCCATTTTTCTGAAAAATCAATTCCAAGTTTTTTGTTATACCAGCGGGGAGTAAATCCAAGTGACACCCTTAAATCAGATTCGTTGCCTATAAATGGTTCCCGTGTTGCCGGTCCGCTTATCGGAATATGATTTCGTAATCTGTAATTTTCCACAAATTGGTTTTTCGAATTGTTTTTCATTCAGAATCCATTCAAGGTTGAATGAGCACAAAACCTTATATCTAATATTTAAACATTGATTTTTTTATATAGTTAATTTCCAAAGTATTTATTTTACTCATTACTCACTCCTGATCTAAACCACTTCCGGTACGATATATGGTGGCCGGTAGTCTCTTGAAAGCATCAGGTCGGCTTCAGGATCGTTTGCGAATTTTTCGTATTCACTCATGAATTTCAATTTACGGTCAAGTCTGTAGCTGATATTTGCAAGGTGAACCAGAGTTGCTGAATAAAATCCATCATTGATCTCGCAGTTCAGCATTTCTCTTTTACCGGCCCGCAGAGCTTCGAGGAAATTGGCAAAATGATTTCCGCCATCGCTGCCCTCAACCGGTTTTGACCCTGCAAACGGTTCCCTTTCACGTCTGCGGAATGCACTCCATGTATCGCCGTTTATTTCAAGATATCCTTCAGATCCATAAAATATGTTACCTATTTCAATGCCATTCTTCCCTTCCTGGTTTGTATACCTTCCCCTGGTCTCAAACTCCAGTAAAGTTCCATCGTCATACCTGAATGTTGCAGTCTGAATATTGGGAGTCTCCTGTGATGTCTTGCTGTTACCGTATGTCTCAACATCACCATATACCAGAGTTCCTTTTACCTGATTTTCAGAGGTGCTTTCATCTTTACGGAATCCGTAAATGCCTCCTGTTGAATATACCGATACCGGGTGTTCAGGTTTATTAAGTCCCCACCGGGCAATATCGAACTGGTGAGGACCCTGGTTGCCTGTGTCTCCGTTACCTGTATCCCAGTACCAGTGCCAGGAGTAATGACTGCGTTTAACGTTATAAGGGCGCCATTGGGCAGGACCTAACCACCTTTCATAATGGAAAGTGGAAGGAGGTGTTGAATCTTTTGCATATCCGTATGAATCGCGGGCTTTGAAGCATAAGCCTCTTGCCATATAGATCTCTCCTATACCTCCTTCGTGAAGGAACTTTATTGCTTCTATTACTTTTTTTGAAGAGCGGCTATTGTGTCCTGCCTGAACAAGTACATTGTATTTTCTTGAGGCTTCAACCATCTTTCTGCCTTCAAATATGTTATGTGAGGCCGGCTTTTCGACGTAAACATGTTTTCCTGCCTGGCAGGCCAGGATTGTGGCAAGTGCGTGCCAGTGATTGGGTGTGACTATCGAAACGGCATTAATTTCCTTGTCTTCGAGTACTTTGTGTATATCCCATTCAGTCTTTGGTCTGAGACCGGTTTTGTCAGCAACCATTTTAGACTTCGATGCAAAAAGCAATTCATCAGTATCACAGAGAGTCGTTAATGCCACGTTATGACTCTTCCTTAGTGCACACCATTCATTTATATGCACATCACCCTGATTACGGATACCGATCAGAGCCAGATTGATACGATCATTTGCTCCCTGGATGGCTGAATAAACTCTGGGACTAAGGCCCAGACCACCTATCGCAATACCTGCCGTTCCGATGGCGCTTTTCTTAATGAACTCCCTTCTTTTTGTCATAATTCTTTTATTATTAAATGAGTACTATTTAAATAAATTCACTATTGTCCGGTTAACTACAGGTCGCTCCCCACTTTTGCAGAGCAGTCTTTATCGGGCTGATATTATGGTTGTCCTGACTTCTGCAATTATTTTCTGTATTTATTTATCGAGGCCGTCAAATACGGATTTTTCATTTTCAGGTACAGTTACAATAGATTTTACCAGACACAGCTTTGCATTTGGTCTGTGAAAATAAACACCCTGGCTTTGAAAATTCCTGATGACATAATTACCATATTCTTTACATGTCATTTCTGTCCCTTTCAGAGGCTGGTCGCCAATCCATGAAAGGTCAAGAGTTCCGGGATATGACTGGCCTTCAAGATTGTATAATTTCCTGGGTTGCCACGGTTTCAGCCCAAGCCTTGTCAGTTCGGGCCAGTGATCCGTTTCACCACCTGCTGTTTCAAAAGCAATCAGTCCGGCCCGGCCCGATACTTTATGTCCTGGTTTATCGTAGTCCCCAAATACACCCTCATGAGTTATTATAATATCAGGNNAAATTGGTTGCAGTTCCAACACCGGTCATCCAGATATTTCTGTCATGCTCAAGGTTATATGTTTCTTCATACTCACTGCTGTGAACATCACTCATAACTCCGACATCAACGATTTTCCTGCCTTCATTTATTGCATAATGGGCAAAAAATGAATTAAAATGGATTGGAGCATCGTCCCCGTGAGCCATCATGGTCATGATATCGATTTTGGTATCATCTCCTTTTAATACTTCCCATGTCAGCCCCTCATCAGAAGAGCTTAATACTTTTTCTCTTTCACCCACTGCAATTATTTTCCCGGAATTATCGGCCCAAATGGCCCTGAGCCATTCAGAATTGCCCGTACTCCGGAATGTCCAGTTCAGTCCTCCATCTTCTGTGGTCATGATCTTATTACCAAGTTCTCCAATGGCATAGCCCCGTTGCGGGGTTATGAAAAGCACGTACCGCAAATCCATCAGTTCCCTTATTTCTTTCGTATAGAAGGTTGCCGAGGGTTCCCACGTATTACCTCCGTCAGATGATATAATTATGGTACCGTTCTGTCCGACAATACAACCCGTTGAACCGTTTATGCTGATATCTCTGTAGATGGGGCTGAATCCGTAGAATCTCCTGTCAGCAGAAGCATCAATAATTTTCCATGATTTTCCTCCGTCATTGGTTCTTATTACAGTTTCGTTGAGACCTACTGCGAAACCATTATTACTGTCAGTAAATGTCATTCCGTATAACCAGTTAAGGGTTCCGGTAGAAGGGAGCAGATTCCAGTGCCTGCCACCATCGGT
>DNOQ01000490.1 GCA_003501665.1 Bacteroidales bacterium
TTTCACCCTTAAAATGCTGCCAGATCGTAGAGAAGTCGACATTTTCAGCCATGGAAAAATCAATTGAGGGTCCGGTGAAATATCCTTTCAGATCGGGGAACCACATACCCGATATGCTCAGATTCAGGAGTGGCGTTGCTGCCCATGTGAACTGCCCGAATGCCGAAAATTCAGAGAATGCAAGATCCCTTGCTGAAAGATTGTCTGTATAAAGAGTGGCAAAATTATTAAGATCCAAGGGATTGTTACAGTACATCAGTTGAAATTGTATCGTGGAATTATTACCGAATATTTTCTCAATACCGGTTGTAATGATTGCCGTACCGGTTGTATCACTGAAAGATTCAGCCGGATGGAACCAGGTTCCTTCACCACGGAACGAAAGTGATCCGATTGATCCCGACCATCCGGCACCTGCGACAATATCGGAACTGTTTGAATAACCTGCCAGGAACTGGATATCATACCCCCATTTGCTGAAACGGTATAATCCTGCCGCAGTAATGTCTTTTTCACTGTTTGCTTTTACAGCCAGTTCGATGGCAGAGGACCATGACGGGTAATACTGAAGCCGGATGGCATCACTTCCGGGTCTTTCAATATAATCAATATCGAAAAACGAATAAGCATTGAAAATATCATTGGGATTCCATACAAAGGTCTGCCCCCAGTTAATACGCTGCCTGCCTATCCTTGCCTGGAATTTATCATAATTAAAATCAAGCCATAACCTGTCGATTGTGGTATTAAGAAAGAATGATTTTTCGCTGAATATGTTCCACGACATATCAATGATCCCTTCGTCGGCGCCGATCATTTCCGGCCAGGTTTTACCCATTCGGGCCATATCTCCTGTAAAAAATCTGTTCCGCAATTCCGCCGCAAGCGTTATGTTATCATTTAAATACCCTTTCAGATTAAGTCTGTTATGAAGCAGAAAGTCATTAATAAATGGCCCTGACAAAGAGTCAAACATTGCACTCTGCATCGAAGTGATGTAGCCGTTAAGAGAGATTTTTTTCAAATCATTCTGACCAAGGATACTGATCAGGGCGAAAATAAAAAATGACAGAATTATGATAATCTTTTTACACATTCCGGATCACTGTCGTGTTATTCTTTCCTTTCATCCGAAACAACCTTACCGTCTTCAAGTGTTATAACCCTGTGTGCCATTTTAACAACCCGCGGGTCGTGTGTGGAGAAAATAAAAGTTATTTTTTCATCATGGTTAAGCTTTTCCATTATTTCAAGAAGGGTAGTGGCGGCTTTTGAATCGAGGTTTGCGGTTGGTTCATCGGCCAGGACAAATTTTGGTCTTGATGCAAGAGCTCTTGCCACAGCCACCCTCTGTTGTTGCCCGCCCGATAGTTTTGAAGGGCGGCTGTTTATCCTTTCACCCAGGCCTACGGCTTTAAGTAACTCATATGTACGTTCGTCTCTTTCTTCACGGGGCCATTTCTGAAGGGTCATGATGAATTCGACGTTTTCTTTTGCTGTCAACACAGGTATCAGGTTGTATGACTGGAACACAAAACCAATATTATTGAGTCTGAAATCGATAAGTTGTGATGATTTAAGTCTGGACAGATTGGTGCCTCCGATTATTATTTCGCCTGACGTTGGCATGTCGAGCCCTCCTATCAGGTTCAGCAGGGTGGTCTTACCCGAACCCGACGGACCGACGATTGCAGCAAATTCAGCCTCTTCAAATTGAAGGGTCACATCATTTACGGCATGAACTTTCACTTCTGTTGAATTATATATCTTATTAACATTTTTCAATTCAAGTACTTTCATGACTTGCAGGTTTAATTATTGATTTATTCTGTTCTCAGTGCTTCCACAGGAATTAGTTTCAGAGCTTTGCGGGCCGGCCAGATCGAAGAAACTATCGCTGTGGCTATTACCATTATCGTTATAAATATGAAGAATTCAGGGGTCAGTATCGGATATACCCTTGCTGCAAATCCTATGGCTTCAAATCCTTCCCCCCAACCTGTAAAATGGATCCCTGTCTTTCCAAGGACTCCTGTAATTGTCCATCCCGAAAGCATACCGGCCACCGCTCCGACAACTGTCAGAAAAACAGTCTCGAGCATAATCATTTTAAAGATCCTCCCGCGGTTCATACCTATTGCCATCAGCATACCCAGCTCTTTTGTCCTTTCAAGAATTGCCATCAGCATGGTATTGATAATACCGAATGCAAGTGCCAGCATTATTATTCCAATGAATATTATATAATACATAATCATAAAATCATTCATCATCGCTGCATCCGGAGCCAGTTCTTTCCAGGTTCTGACTGTATTATCACGGTCAACCGGGTCAAGTTTCTCTTTAACAAAACCTGCATCTTCAATATTGTTCAGTAATATGGCAATTTCATGAGTGAGGATATCATTACCCCCGTACAGATTTGCCAGTTCCCCTGCATTTACAAAAACCGAGGCCTGGTCAAAACCTGTGTTCGTTGTTTTATAGATACCGCATACTCTGAAAATACCCTGTACAGGATTCCCTTCCTTATCTGAAATTGTGATCTGGACCTTATTCCTGATCCTGTAATCCAGGGCTTTGCCAGTTATAAGAAGACCATAACTGTCCAGTTCCTTCCTGCTGAATACATTCTTCATTTCATCTTTGAAATCTTTGGGTGATCTGAACCGGATATCCTTCAGGTTTTCAAGTTTCACCAATACATTTCCCGGAATTTTTTCCTGCTTAAGCCCTTCAATCATACTATCAGTAACAATGTATTGCTTTAGCTTTAGCAATTCGGCAGTTTTGTCGCTTATCAGAATGTCTCTGGCACTTTGATTATCCAGATATCCTCCGCCATCCGGTACAATTTTCTTATAAATCTCAGTTACCTGTTTTTCTTTTTCAGCATCAATACCATAGATTATCACACCTGCATTTGCCCATGGAGTATTTGCCATAGCAATTATCTTTGTCCTTTTAACCCAGCCGGAAAGCTCCTTCAGGGAATCGATGCTCCTGGTAATTTCATGTAGATTTCTTATTGTAAGATCTATTTCTTCATTTTTAATGAATTCATTATTATGGATCTGAATATGCGAAATTTCATTATAAACAGCATCATGAAGGCGTTGATTGATCCAGCCTTCCATTATACCCACAAGAAGCACCCCGGCAATAATGCCAAGAGTTACGGCTACTATTACCACCAGGCTTCTCTTTTTGTTACGCCATACGTTTTTCCATGCGATCGACCATATCATAGCATTCGGTTATTATCCTTTAAGGGCTTCAATTTCTTTCAGTTTACCTATTTTTCGTAATGGATAAAGTGTTGCCAGCAGTACCATAATTGTAACAATCACGGCCTGCCAGTAAAAATAAGGGCCGAACCATGCGGTTGGCATTACAGCATCCCATCCGTAATCTTCCATCATATTACCCAGATCCCCTTTCAGCAAGATCGGATTATAATAGAAGTACAAAATCAGCGGTGTACTTGCCAATAATCCGCATACCAGACCAATTGCGCCAAGCAAGATCATTTCTATCGTAACAACCCTTTTCAGCTTCTTTTTCTGCATCCCGATCGCCACAAGAACACCGAATTCCCTTTTCCTCTCGGAAACCATCATCAGGACCGTTCCGAATATGCCAAAGAAAATAATGAAATAAAGTATTCCGAGCATTAACTGTCCGCTCTGGCTGTCACCCTGGATCTGCTGATACAGTATCGGATTAAGTTCATACCATGTTCTGGCTGTAATATTCTTATTCTTCAGAAGTGCATTTATGCCGGTTTTTACCTTTTTAATAGTTTTGTTTGATTTATCGGCAAGATTAATAACAAGCGCGGTTATTTTGCCTTCAGCGTCAAAGAGTTTCTGAGCTGCAGGTATTGTCATTATAATCAATTTGTTGTCTATTTCCGGAGATGGTATTTTTATTATACCCCGAACAGGGAATATCCCGGTTGCAGAAACACCATGATAACCCTGCCCCATTAATATTACCGAATCACCTATTGCGACTTTAAGGAAACCTGCAAGCCTGTCGGACACAAGAATCCCTTCGTCATTGCCTGAAAGGAATCCGTTTGAGAATTCACTGCATTTCAGTATCTGAGGCATCCAGAGTGTTTTTTCCTCATCGGAAAGGCCGAGTTCAAGTTCAATCCTCACCGATGATGAATAAGAACGGCCAACAGATTTTTTTACTTTACCGATGACCCCATCGGCAATTTTACCTGATTCTTTTATGCACTCCAGAGCCTCATCAGTGATTCTGTATTTAACCAGTCTGGCTTCTGGATCCGAAAATTTCTTTTCCTTTACAGGATCAATAGCTATTACGGCCACACCTTTTGTCTGGGTACCGTTCGAGGCAAGTGTAAAAGATTCGAGGTGCGGGGTGACAGAAACAATCTTATCGATTTCCAAAATTGCAGAAACAATTGAATCATTATAATCGAATGAGTTGTCAATTAACGGATCATCCTGGTAATTTATATGTTGTAACTGCAAATGACCGGTAAACGATTCGATCAAATTGTTTATCATATGATCATAACTCCCCAGCTGGTATGATCTCATAATAGTTGCAAAAAAAACTGCGAAGAAAATTGATGCTGAAGTGATCATGGTACGGCGCCTGTTTCTCCATAAGTTTCTCCATGCTATTTTGAATTCTTCTTTCATGCTGTTTATTCACTTATATCAACGTACTCTTTTCATATTCTGCTGGGAAAAATAACTTTCCTCAACAGGTATATTGAATTTAATTTCCCGGATCTCAACAAACGTTTTATTCTGAGGTTCCTCTTCCGGAATCAGTTCAATTTTCGAAGTGATTGTTCTTCCATCCATAATTTTAATATCACTTCCCTTTTCTGTCCTTACCAGATAACCATCTTCATCATACAACTCAGCTTTTAAAACCAGGAATTCCTTTTTGTCGATCCACCTGATCTGTTTTCCCCATACAATTGAAGCATCTTCCCTGGCAGTCATTATAATTTTATAACATAAGCGGCCTTCAATATTCTCTTCACCGGCAATTTCATGAGTATAATCATTTACAACCGATGACTCCTTAAGGATATCGTCATTTGTATAATCCGATCCCATCCATCCCTGCGACATCATCGAAGGAGGCAGTTTTATCAGTCTGTTAATTGAAGGATTCCAGCTCCACATTTCGGAACTTCTTTTCAGGAAAGTCTGGCCGGTTTCTTTGGCTGGCGCAGTGATCAGTGTAAGAGCAAAATCTCTTCCCAGTGTCCAGCTTTTGAATTCAATTGTCCTTTGCCATGCGGGTCTGACTATTGTCATCGACATTAAGCTGTAACTGCTTTTCTCCCCGTTGAATTTTTCATCGGCTTTTTTTACTATTTCAGTTGCTGTGAGTGACTGGCCCGAAATCCCTGCTGTAATTCCCTGTAAGAGAATAATTAAAAATCCTTTATACAGATTTCTTTTCATTATCTTTCATTTATAAATACTAATAATGTGTTCAACAGTTTTGGCGAAATATTCCTGATCATCCTTATCGGGATCCATAAATACATAAGTTATTGCAAATCCCTTTATTGTAAGTATGAACATATTCATTTCCAGCCAAGGATCGTAATCATCACCCCGGGTAATTTTTTTTCTGACGAAATAATCGGTGATTACTTTCATTATGTTTGAAATAAACGACCCTTCTTTATATTCCTTTGTTGATTTAAACAGTGACTCGGTACCGAGGAATGTATTAAGGAATTGTTCTCTGACTTCAGATTGCATGAGTACCTGGAAAAATAGCCTCCAGAAGGTTTGTTTTTCATACAATATCCGGCTCATTCGCCGGACAAAGAATTCGAATTCATCTTCGGAGAGATAGCCGTCTCTGTTTATGTCAAAGCTTTTATACAATTCGAAAACTGATTTTTCTATTATTTCTGTCAGCAGTTCTTCTTTACCTGTAAAGTAGTTATAAAGCAGCCCTTTGGATATTCCGGCATGTTTTGCAATGTTATTGATAGTTGTTGCATGGTATCCCAGGTTTGCAAATAAACTAAGTGCGGTATCCATAATAAGGGCTTTTTTTTCCTCCCTTATTCCCTCAAACTGTTGTTTTGATTTCGGCGACATAATACTGGTTTAACATTTTATCGATTGCCAACCAAAGTTTAATCTGTTTGTGTTATGACTGACCGGTCAGTCATAAGAATGATCTTTAAAAAACCGTTTATGAGTGAACGGTCAGTCAAAGTTAAAACAGAATTTTTTAATAAACAAATTTTTTTGAAGATTTCTTTCCCTTTACATCGCAAAGACCTACTTTATTTCCTCAACAATTATATAATCCCCCGCCCAGGATCCCGGATTAATTTGGGCACCAGTGCCGGTTCCGGAACCCGATGCACGGACCCACATGCTTATTGTACGTGTTCCGGCACTTAATCCGGTAAAAACACCGGAGATACATACGGTGACACCTCCGGTATAACCTACTTCATCTGCTCTGAAATTAGCATTGGCTCTGCCATTGGTAGTTGCAGCATCGTCAACCCGCAGCTCAAAATATCCTCCTGTGCCGGTAACCGAGTTAACTTTAATCCGACCATAATATGTAACTTTCAGTCTGGAAGAAGCTTGCAGCTTTGATACAGTGCCAATATTCGCAACTTTCTGATATGTTGAAGTATAATTTGCCAGAGTTGCAGAGGATACGTTTAAAAAGGTATAGTTGATCACTGATCCCGGCGCATAATCCCAGACAAGAGAGCTGCCGGTATAATAAAGAACCATGTTCGTACCTACCCCGGTAATGTTAATCTTGGGAGTAGTTA
>DNOQ01000020.1 GCA_003501665.1 Bacteroidales bacterium
CGGACTTCGGACTTCGGACTTCCTGACAAACAATTGAACCACCATGAAGATCTCAAACAACTGGCTGAAGGATTACCTCGATATCGATATCGAACCGCGGAAATTGTCAACTATTCTTACAGGTATTGGTCTGGAGGTAGAAGCCGTGGAAGAATGGGAATCTATCCCCGGAGGATTAAAAGGCGTCATTATCGGAGAGGTAATTACATGTAAAAAGCATCCGGGGGCGGATAAACTGACTGTGACCACAGTAAATACAGGGGCTCCTGAACCGCTTCAGATTGTATGCGGTGCACCGAATGTGGCACCGGGACAGAAAGTACCTGTCGCAACTGCAGGTACATTGGTATATAAAGGAGATGAAACTTTCGAAATAAAAAGATCAAAGATCAGGGGAGTACTATCGGAGGGAATGATCTGTGCCGAGGATGAACTTGGACTTGGCCCGCTGCATAAGGGTATTATGGTACTCGATGAAAATGCCGTTCCGGGTACTCCCGCGTCGGAATATTTTAATATTGTTAAAGATACTGTTCTTGAAATAGGTCTTACACCAAACAGGATCGATGGCGGCTCTCATTTTGGTGTTGCAAGGGACCTTGCTGCATACCTGAATATAAATGAAGGATTCACAAAAAGAGCTATCCTCCCCCCGGTTGAAAAGTTCGAACCCGATAATACTGATAATCACTATGAGGTGATAATTGAAAATGCTGTTGATTGCCCAAGATATACCGGAATAACAATCAGCGGAGTTACAGTTACCGAATCTCCTGAATGGCTTAAAAACAGACTCCGGGCAATAGGGCTCAATCCGATAAACAATGTGGTGGATATTACCAATTTCGTACAGCACGAAATTGGCCAGCCACTGCATGCATTCGATGCAGATAAGATAGACGGAAGGAAAGTAATTATCAGAAACCTGCCCGATAAATCCCGATTTGTTACGCTCGATGGTTTCGAAAGGACTCTCTCGGCAAAAGACCTTATGATCTGTAACGTTAATGAAGGAATGTGTATAGCCGGAGTTTTCGGGGGAACAAAATCAGGTGTGACATCAGAAACAAAAAACATCTTTCTCGAAAGCGCATATTTTAATCCGGTAGCAATCAGGAAAACTGCAAGAAGGCATGCCCTGAATACAGATGCATCCTTCAGGTTCGAAAGAGGCGCCGATCCGGAAAGAACCGATTGGGCTCTAAGGAGAGCAATTTTACTGATCAGAGAGATAGCCGGAGGGAAAATTTCATCTGAAGTGGTTGATATCTATCCCAAAAAGATTGAAAGGACAAGAATCGATGTAACATATAAGAACATAACAAGACTGATCGGGAAAAGCATAGAACCTGAAATTATAAAAAGAATATTACGCCTGCTGGATATCAATATTTTATCTGAAAACAGCCTGGGATTGACCCTTGAAATCCCGTTATACAGGGTTGATGTCCGCCGCGAAGCTGATGTAATTGAGGAGATACTGAGGATATACGGATACAATAATATTGAAATTGATTATCATGTAAACGCAACATTGTATTATTCCGATAAACCTGACAGGGAGAAGCTTCAGAATATCATTTCCGATATGCTCACTGCAAACGGCTATACTGAAATAATGTGCAATTCACTTAATCCTGCATCATTTTACGAGACCGGTGATTTTAACAGGGAACAGCTGGTAATGCTTGCCAATCCCCTCAGCTCTGACCTCAATGCAATGAGACAATCACTGCTTTTCGGAGGATTGAGTTCGGTTGCATGGAATATAAACAGGCAGAATACCGATCTCAGACTTTATGAGTTCGGGAACTGCTATTTCTTCCTCAATCCCGGAAAACCTGAACCGTCGGCTGATGATTATATTGAAAATAAATCCCTCGATATTTTTATTTCGGGCAACAGGGGAAAACAGAGATGGAATTACAAAACATCACCGACTGATTTCTATAATATTAAAGGTATCACCGAGATGATCATGACCCGACTTGGACTTCAACCGGAAAATATTCTCTCCGGCGAAAGCGATAAGAAATATTTTTCCGAATCAGTTACATATTTATATGATAATAAATTAATTGCCGAAACAGGTAAGATCTCAAAACAATATGTTGATAAATTTGATATCGGCCAGGATGTATATTATTCTCACATTGAGTGGGATATACTTCTTAAAATTATTAAGAACCATACTGTATCATACAGGGAGCTACCCAGGTATCCATGGGTACGAAGGGATCTTGCCCTCCTTCTGGATAAGGATATCAGGTTCGGGCAGATAAAGGATATTGCTTTCAGAACAGAAAAATATATTCTCAGGGAAATTGACCTGTTTGATGTTTATGAGAGTGATTCTCTTGGTCACAATAAGAAATCGTATGCAGTCAGCTTTATTCTGAGGGATGATATGAAAACTCTCACCGACAAGACTATTGATAAGACAATGAAAAATCTGATAACTGCTTTTGAAAAAGAGCTTAACGCAAGAATAAGATAATGGAAAAAGGGAGTATAGAATTATTTAAAGGCGACATTACTACTCTTGATGTCGATGTAATTGTTAATGCCGCTAACAATTCCCTGCTGGGTGGTGGCGGAGTGGACAGAGCCATTCACAAGGCAGCGGGACCTGAACTTTACACAGAGTGTCTGGGACTGGATGGCTGCAAAACAGGAGAAGCAAAGATTACCAAAGGTTATAATCTGAAAGCCAGGCATATAATTCACACGGTTGGGCCGGTATGGCATGGCGGGAACAAAAATGAAACTGATTTGCTTGCTTCATGCTACCAGTCGAGCCTTAAACTGGCTAAAGAGAATAAGCTTAAAACGATCGCATTCCCCGGGATATCGACAGGATTATACGGATTCCCGAAAGACCTGGCCGCATTGATAGCATTAAATGAGGTTAAAAGATTCATACAGAAAAATCCGGTCCCGGAAAAGGTGATCTTTGTCACCTTTGATGATGAGAACTTTAAAATCTACCGGAAGCTGCTCGATAAATGTTAGCTTTACTTAATTCGATAAAAAACTATTTCT
>DNOQ01000524.1 GCA_003501665.1 Bacteroidales bacterium
TAAACAAGTGCGAAACTTAAGTAATTTATTTGTATAATTCGGGACTTTGATAACTGACGTCTGCCCCTCCGGGTTGTGATGGTAATGTTTGCCAGTTACCCTCTTTAACCAGCAAAAACCGCACAAAACAGGAGGAAAATATATTGATTATTCTGGTTCTGCATTCAGATATTAATTTTAACTTTGCATTTCAAAGTACTTTTAATTCTAATGTAATAATTGAACTGATGAAAATTAAAATATTATTTACGGTTATTATTTCGCTGGTACTGGCTGTCAAAGGGAATACACAGACTCTGGACAAAACCAGACTCGATCAGTTTTTTGACCAGCTTGCAGAAAAGAACAAAGCTATGGGAAGCCTGACAATTGCCAAAGATGGAAATGTCCTTTACAGCCGTACCATTGGATACAGCCGGATCAGTGGAACCGAAAAGAAACCAATAACAGAAACGAGCAGATTCCGGATCGCATCGATCGGAAAAACTTATACTGCCGTGATGATCCTTCAACTTGTCGAAGAAGGAAAACTGAAGCTGACAGATACTCTCAGCAAATTCTTCCCGCAAATTCCAAATGCAGGGAAAATCACGATCCTGCAAATGCTTTCACATCGCAGCGGTATACCCAATATAAGCCGTGAATCGGATCCACAAAGAAACTGGAAGAATGGAATAACAAAAGAGGAAAATCTCGCCCTGATCGCCAGAGCAACGCCTGAATTCGAACCGGGAACAAAGCAGTCATACAGTAATTCCGGCTATTTCGTGTTAGGTCTCATTCTGGAAAAGGTAACCCGAAAATCTTATGCCGAAGCCCTGGAGGAAAGAATCATATCAAAAACCGGACTTGCGGATACATACAATCAGGCCGGATTCATCGATGTGAATAAAAACGAAAGCCTGACCTATATTTACTTAAATGGTGACTGGCAACAGGTGGACGAAACTCATCCCGGCATCGCCTACGGTGGAGGCCAGATCATGTCAACTCCGAACGACATGGTCAGATTCATCCAGGCATTGTTTGACGGAAAGTATGTGTCAGAGGAGAGCCTCAACCTTATGAAAACCATCACGGACGGAGAAGGTCTGGGATTGGTAACCTTTACTTTCGCAGACAAAACCTTTTACGGGAATACAGGCGGAGGCGACAACTACGGATCGTGGCTGGCTTATCAGCCGGAAGATAAGCTGGCAGTCGCTTACACCACTAATGCAAAGGTTTACCCGGTTGCCGATATAGTGAGCGGGGTTATTGAAATCTTTTACAACAGACCATTTCAGATTCCCACCTTCGAAATTGTCGAAGTCAGCCCGGAAGTCCTTGATAAATATGTTGGAGTTTATTCCAGTTCCGAAGCCCCCGTGAAATTTATGGTTACCAGAAACGACGCGAAGCTTTTCATCCAGGCAGGCAAAGAATCCCCGTCTGAAATCGAAGCAACTGCTTCAGACAAATTTCAAATGCTTGGCGGAAGCGTTGTTTTTATATTCGATGCAGCAAAAAAACAGATGATTATCAGGCGGTCCGGAGGTGAAAGAATATTCACAAAAGAAAATTAGAAAAGTCAGCCGGACTCAAAGAAAGGTGCAGGCACCGGGGAACCGAACCGCTTGATGGCGGTGATTCCGGCGCAGCCAACTAAACCTGCCCTTCGCGTCCGCCGAAGGTTTAAGCTAAGGCGTATTAATATGCGTTGAATTGATTTCAGTTTGTATCTTTGATATACTGTGCCGGCAGGATCAGTATACCATTGAGATCCTGAAGAAATACAACAGGATTAAATACTGAAACAGGAATATTTCATTTCAACAACATAGTAATTTCACTTTCCCATGACGCATTACTTCGTTGCACAGATAAAAATCACCGATCCGTCTGAGTATCAGAAATACCTTGACTCAGTCGATGAAGTCTTTTCAAAATATAAGGGAGAATACCTCGCAGTTGATGAGAATCCTACCATCCTGGAAGGTCGGTGGGATTATACAAAATCCGTTATCATCCGGTTCGGTTCAAAGGAAGACTTTGAAGACTGGTATTACTCTGAAGATTATCAGAACATTCTGAAATTCCGAATCAAATGGTATGCACCCCAGAGCAAGCTCTGGACTCAAAGAACTGTGCAAGCATCGTGGAACTAAGCCTGTGCTTCGCGTCCGCCGTCTTTGTCGGCCATAGGTCGACTTCGACGACCGAAGGCCGAAGCTTTACGCGAAGGCGGAAGAGGGGCATAGGTGGGATCCGGGATTACGCTGCCCCAGAACAAAACCGCGATAGCGGTTTAATATGAATAACCACCGGTGAAACCGGTGGTACCGCCTCCCCCAATGCCGTCTCACCCTGAAAGGGTTTAATATTCCCTACCATGTAAGGAGATACACATTAATACAATTCCAAAGCTTTGCGGGTTATTGGCTGAAATGCGCCATGGTGTGGGAGATTGTCGCAGTATCAACCAACTTTATCAGGGTAATTCATACATACCACACTTTCCTTTCTTAACCATCTCTAATAATCAAAGGCAAAGGATGGCCAGAACTTAAAATCCAACCGACTATAAATGCAAGTATGCAACTATATGCAACATAACATATATATTATTGACAGTCAATATTGAAGCAAAAAAATGTTCTTAAATATTTCTTGAATCTTAAAATCAGTTTATTTAACTTCGGTCTGCTTTTCTTTCTGTGAAAGTCAGACATGGTATAAGATTGGGTTGAATGGTGTTGCCGGGGTAAGGCTATTGGGACTGACGGGGCAGGGCTGTGTGGCAAGACGAAAGCCTGCAAAGTCCTGCACGACAGATAACCGATAAAAGATGATTGACTTACCGATTACCGAATACCGATTACTGCTTACCGCATACCGCGACTTACCGAATACCGATCACCAAATACCCCAAAACAGCTGCCCCTGGAGCATTTAATCATCAGGGTTTCGCTATTGGTACTGACGGGACAGGGCTTTGGGAAAGGGAAGTGTCAAAAAACACCCAAAATTGACAGTTGACGTAATATCTGTAAAATGCAACAGATTCGTTATATTTATCAGCATTGCACCGCAACACTCGTAACATAAAAAACGGCAAAGCTATTGACGCGAGATAATATCTGACTCATTGTCTATGACAGTTTTTCAAAATCAGAAATAACTTAATACCAGGTATTATGAGTTCCATGAGATTTTTTTTGTCCATTTGTATATGTGTGTGCATATTTTCCGGTTGCGGTAGCAGAAAAGATGGCTGCAAACTGCCAATTGTAAATATTAATGAGAAGGAGATAGCGGACCTTGACCCCCTGAAGCTGGTCGATACCACAATAAAACTGAGCCAGATTGCTGATAACATTGAGATCATCGCTCTTGAAACCATTGATGAGGCGATGTTAAGTGGAAGTTCCTTTTTGATCGGAAATAAGTTTATACTCGCTAACAGGGGAAACGAGTTATACCAATTTTCTTATGACGGTAAATTTATCAGACTAATTGCAAAAAAAGGCAGGGGGCCTGAAGAAATCCCTTCTATGGGGAAAAACCTTAGCTATAATATTAACGAGGAGCTTGATCTGCTATACATAACCTGTATAGACGATATTTATCTTTACAGGCTCTCCTCAGGAGCTTTCCTGGGGAAGAAGAATATCCCGGATTTCAGGGACCTGAAGGAGGCCAGGAGTATAACTATGACCATCTCCGATTCATTATTTATTTACTCCTATTTTTCGAGGGGAGTAAAGGGAGATGACTTATGCAGCGGTGTCGCCGTTCAGGATTGGAACGGTGACATTGTATGGAGAAAAGAGTTCGACTATCTGACATGGACTATAGTACCTCCACCAATCGATATCGAGACTTTAAGTGGCAGCGACATATCAATAGTAAATACCGATAATCCCAGGGAATTCTTATTCCAGGTGGATAATCACGACACTTGTTACATGTTTAACGTTGATAACCTTTCATTGGAACCTTACATGCTGCGAAGGACCACCGGATTGACATTAAAAGACGGACATCCAATAGGTCAGTTTCATACAGGCAGTTATGTTTTGCATCAGGAGTTTAACAGGATAAATAATATCCATCTGATGCGTATGAACCTGACTACTAAATTTATAGATTTGAGTAACATAGAAACTGATACCTATTTTATCCTATATGATGATAAAACAAAATCAGCGTATAACATTACAAAGTTCGAGGACGACTATCTTGGTTTTATACACACCTACCATGGATCAGATGGATCACGATCGTATATTTACCCTTCATTAGCGCCACCTTATGGCAAATTTTTGATTAAATATGAGGCGTCGGATTTCGTAAAACTTGCCAATGAAGAGTTGGAGGATCCGGATATATCAAAAGAGATTAAAGACAAGCTTCATTCGCTGCTGGAAAGAGTAACCGAGACCAGTAATCCTGTACTGCTAACAGGCGATATGAAAAGAAACCCGAAATTTCAATAAACCGATCCCGCGATTTCCCTCTTTATGAAAGCTGATAGTTTTTTGCCGGCTGATAAAAAGCAATCCGGATAAATAATAAAGAGAGACTCAAAAGATTGTTTCAAACGCACAAGCACATAATACGGACAATGTTATGAAAAGCAATTGCCCGGGGGTTAACAAAATTAAGCAATGGTCCTCCCCTATAAATTTCTTAAAAATTCATGTAAAATCACACTTGTGCCTGACCTGCTTAATTTTTATCCCGGTGAACAGGGACGGGATTGGGGATTATGCTTCCCCTGCACGAAACCGCGATAGCGGTTTAATATGAATAACCACCGGTGAAACCGGTGGTACTGCCTCCCCCAATGTGGTAAAACCCTGAAAGGGTTTAATATACCCGATTGTGGAAGAAAAAAACACACATTACTTCAATTCCACAGCCTTCGGTTAATGCCGACTGAAATTCTCATTTTGCAGGGGATTACAACGGCCTCATTAAACTCTTTTAAAGTACTTTAGCCTTATTTGTCTCTCCTTTCAAAATTAACTGAAATAATTTCAGCAAACCATGACCGGAACTGCCAATTTCCCTGACTATAAATGCAAGTATGCAATTATATGCAATATAAATTATATGTTATTGACAGTCAATATTGAAGCAAAAAATGTTTTTAAATATTTCTTGAATCTTAAAATCAGTTTATTTAACTTCGGTCTGCTTTTTCTTTCAGTGAAAGTCAGACATGGCATAAGATGGGTTGAACGGTGCTGCCGGGGTAAGAAGGCTATTGGGACTGACGGGGCAGGGTTGTGTGGCAAGACGAAAGCCTGCAAAGTCCTGCACGACAGATAACCGATAAAAGATGATTGACTTACCGATTACCGAATACCGAATACCGATTACTGCTTACCGCGTACC
>DNOQ01000207.1 GCA_003501665.1 Bacteroidales bacterium
TGCTGACAGTCTCCTGCTCGGAGGATTTTCTTGATATCAAACCTTTTGGTTCCCTGAGCGAAACTACTCTGTCTACTGAAGCCGGGTTGAATAATCTTCTGATAGGGGCTTATTCTGTACTGGCAAACGGAAGTTACTTACTTTCGAACGGTGTTATCCGTGGAACTGATGACGAATGTATAGGTACAGAGACAGGCGTTAGTACATGGAATGCTTTTATGTATACTATTGATGCCGGTAACGGTGCATGGGTCCATTATTATAGTGGTGTTTTACGCTGCAATGAGGTATTGAAGTTACTTCCCAAAGTCCAGAATATTCCAGCCGCAAATGCACTTCAGATTGAAGCTGAGGCAAGGTTCCTGCGTGCTCATTATTATTTTGAGCTGGTAAAACTTTTCAGAAATATCCCGTGGATAGATGAAACAATCAGTTATGGTGAAAAGAATTACCTGGTGCCAAATACAGTTGACATATATCCTAAAATTGAAGCTGACATGAAGTTTGCTGCAGATAATCTTACCGAGACAAAGGGACAGGTTGGAAGAGCCAACAAATGGGCTGCAAAATGCTATCTTGCAAAAGTATACATGTTCCAGCATAAATTTGCTCTTGCTAAACCATTACTGGAAGAGGCAATTGCTAACGGAAAAACATCCAACAATAAGAAATATGCACTTCAGGCAGAATATAACCTGAATTTCATTCAAAGAGGTAAAAACAGTGCTGAGGCTGTATTTACTGCACAAATGGATATCAGCGATCTTGCAAAATCAGGTAACGGTAATCCCATGAAACAGTATAATGGCACATATGGCGGCCCTGCAACATGTTGTTACGGATGGTCGCAACCTACATTTGATGCGGTTGATGCATACCAGACTGATTCAGAAACAGGCCTGCCCCTGACAGATACATATATGAACACCCCTGTTCCTCATGATAACGGACTCACTTCCGCACAACCATTCACACCATATACCGGAACACTCGATTCCAGGCTGGACTGGTGTGTCGGACGGAGAGGTATTCCATATCGTGACTGGGGAGTTCATCCCGGCAAAGCCTGGGTAAGAAATCAATTCAATGCCGGACCTTACAATGCTCTTAAAAATATTGTTGAACAGGCAAGAAAGGCAACAGATCAGGGGAATGGAGGCGCCTCAAATAATCCGTTCAATATTATCCGGTTTGCCGATGTTTTGCTGTGGGCTGCTGAGTGTGAAGTGGAAATAGGCAGTCTGGCCAAAGCAGAAGAATATGTGAACATTGTGAGGGCTCGTGCTGCAGATCCTGTCAGCTGGGTGAAAAAGTATAAAGATAATGCCAAACCCCTGGATGGATTTACAGATGAGCCAGCGGCAAATTATAAAGTAGGCCTCTATACCGGACAGTTTGCAGCAAATGGCAAATCGTATGCCCGTAAAGCAGTTCAGATGGAAAGAAGACTGGAACTGGCAATGGAAGATCATCGCTTTTTTGACATGGTCCGTTGGGATGGATATGATTTTAATATTGTTACGTGGATAAATGCTTATATGGCACGTGACGGTGTGAGATATCTGAACACCAACAATAATTATTTGAAAGGTGCTACGTTCGAAAAGCCTAAACATCTTTATCTCCCGATTCCTCTAACACAGATTGACCTGAGTTATAAAGAGGGTCAGTCAGTATTAGTCCAGAATCCGGGCTGGTAGTACGGATGAATTGATGGTCAATATTTTTAAACCTCTATGTTTCAGACATAAAATTAACTGAATAAAAGAGGTAGAGTATAGTCTGTTAAAACATAGAGGTTTAATTGACCATATTTAATTATTTATCTATTAATGAAAAAAGAATCAAAATGAAAACCGAAAACCCGGGAATGCAAAAAAGCCGGCGCAAATTCATAAGTATGGCAGGAGCGGGATTTGCCTCATTTGCCATTGCACCTCACATAATAATGACTCCACAGGAAAAGCCTTCACCTCAGACAACTGAAGAATCTGAATGGGAGAAGGATCCTTCAAAAGGATGGGTACCGGTTTCCAATCGTAAGATACGTGTTGGCCTTGTCGGATATGGTGCCAGTAAATTTGCTGCTGCATTTGGATTCCAAAACCATCCTAATGTAGAAGTTGTGGCAGTAAGTGATCTTTTCCCCGATCGCTGTGCAGAACTGGCAAAAGTGACAAAATGTAAAAAGACCTACCCATCACTGGAGGAGCTGGTAAAAGATAACAAAATAGAAGCTGTATTTGTTGCCACTGATGCCCCTGGCCATGTGCGTCATTGTATAGAGGTTTTAAAACATGGTAAACATGTGGCCTGTGCAGTGCCTGCAGTTTTTGGATCACTTGAGGATGCGGATTTGCTTTTTGAGGCAGTAAAAAAGAGCGGTCTCAAATATATGATGTTTGAAACTTCCTGTTTCCGGGCGGATAATTATGCCATGCGCCAGATCTATAATGCCGGAGGTTTTGGAAAATTAGTTTATTCAGAAGGTGAATATTTTCACGGACCATCCCTGAGTCCGGCTCCTGCACCAACCCCGGCTAAAACAAAAACCACTGTCCCATCTTCATATAATGGCTGGCGCGATGGGGTAATCCCTCAGTGGTACCCAACGCACTCCAATGCTTATTATGTAGGGGTGACCAATGGTAGTTTTACAGAAGTTTCCTGCCTTGGAATGGAAAGTTTAAGAGAGATCAACAAAGGAGGGAAAAACCAGTATAATAATCCTTTTGCCACGGAAATTGCATTATTGAGGACCAGCGAAGGAGGGATGGCTCGTATGGGAGTAAGCTGGGATACTCCGGGCTTCGGTGGCGAAATGGGTCGTATACGTGGTCAGAAAGGTTCATACTATGGGAAATACCAGGGACTTGAAAAAGACCTTCCTGGTTTAGTTCGCCCACCTCTTCCTCCGGGAGTGCCTGCCGGTGGCCATGGAGGTTCTCATGGTCCTCTTATGAATGAATTTGTTTTATCATTATTACAGGATCGAAACCCGCTTGTTGATATTGCAATGTCCTTAAATATGACAGTTGCAGGTGTTGTAGCCCACCAGTCTGCAATGAATGACGGAGAATGGATGAAAATACCTCAATACAGACTTTAATACCATATTAAAATTTGATCATTACAAGGGCATTTATTTCATAGTCATATAAAACAGTCAAAATGGAAAAAGAAAAATCAGGAATACAAAAAAGCCGGCGCAAATTCATAGGTATGGCAGGAGCAGGATTTGCATCATTTGCCGTTGCTCCACACATAATTATGACTCCGCAGGAAAAGCCTTCACCTCAGACTACTGAAGAATCTGAATGGGAAAAGGATCCTTCAAAAGGATGGTTTCCTGTTTCCGATCGTAAGTTACGGGTTGGTCTTGTAGGATATGGCTATTCGAAATTCAGTGCTGCGTTTGGTTTCCAGAACCATCCGAATGTAGAAATTACGGCTGTCAGTGACCTGATACCCGAAAGATGTGCTGAATTGGCGAAAGTAACAAAATGTAATAAAACATATCCGTCGCTTGAAGAACTGGTGAAGGACGATAAAATTGAGGCGGTTTTTGTAGCTACCGACCCGCCTAATCATCCTAAACATTGTATTGATGTTCTGAAACATGGCAAACATGTCGCTACTGCAGTACCTGTAACGTATGGTTCAATTGAAGAGGGAGAACAGCTGTTAGAGGAAGTGAAAAAAAGCGGACTGAAATTTATGATGTTTGAAACTTCCTGTTTCCGGGCTGATAATTATGCCATGCGACAGATCTATAATGCAGGTGGTTTTGGCAAAATAGTATATTCCGAAGGAGAATATTATCACTATGGTGAGAAACCTCTACCATCTTTTAACGGTTGGCGTAATGGAGGACCCCCGCAATGGTACCCAACTCATTCCAATGCTTATTATGTAGGTATTACAAATGGTACTTTTACTGAAGTTTCATGCCTTGGAATGCCAAGCGGGAGAGATATACATAAACCAGGGAACAATCGTTACAATAATATCTTTTCAACGGAGATAGCTCTGTTCCGGACAAGCGAAGGCGGTATGTCGAGAATGGCAAGAAGTGGTGACACTTATGGATTTGGAGCTGAGGCAGGCCGCGTCCGGGGTCAGAGAGGTTCTTATTACAATAGATATGAAGGACTGGAAAAGAATCTGCCGGTTCTCAGAAGGCCCCCCCTTCCACCAGGTGTTCCTCCGGGTGGTCATGGAGGATCACATGGCCCGCTGATGAATGAGTTTATCCTGTCAATCCTTCAGGACCGCACCCCTTTGGTGGATATAGCTATGTCATTGAATATGACTGTTTCAGGGATTGTTGCTCATGAATCAGCCATGAAGGATGGTGAGTGGATGAAAATCCCACAATATAAATTATAACCCAAATAGTGTCTGATTTCATAGTAACCTTTTAGAATTAAAATCATAATCACATATATTAATGGACAAGTCAAAGCATCAGATAAACCGGCGTAAATTTCTGAGTACTGCCGGAGCAGGATTTGCATCATTTGCAATTCTGCCTAATATTATGGTCAATCAGCAGGAAAAATCCTCAATCCGGAGTAATGAAGAACCTTCCTGGGAACAGGATCCCACACAAGGCTGGATTCCTGTTTCAGATCGTAAGATACGTGTTGGCCTGGTTGGTTATGGCGCAAGTAAATTTGCAGCCGCATTTAGCTTTCAGCACCATCCGAACGTGGAGGTGATTGCTGTAAGTGATCTTTTCCCGGACCGTTGTGCTGAACTGGCAAAAGTGACAAAATGTAACAAGACCTACCCGTCACTGGAGGAGATGGTAAAAGACGACAAAATAGAAGCTGTGTTTGTTGCCACCGACGCCCCGGGTCATGCTCGTCATTGTATAGAGGTTTTAAAGCATGGTAAACATGTGGCTTGTGCAGTACCCGCAGTTTTCGGGTCGCTTGAGGATGCGGATTTGCTTTTTGAGGCAGTAAAGAAGAGCGGCCTTAAATACATGATGTTCGAAACTTCCTGTTATCGCCCAGATAATTACGCCATGCGGCAAATCTATAATGCCGGAGTTTTTGGAAAAATAGTTTATGCAGAAGGAGAGTACTATGGTGGTGGTATGCCTACACCAACATCAACAGGTACACCTTCTTATAAAAACTGGCGTGTCGGAATGCCTCCGCAATGGTATTGTACCCATGGTGATGCGTATTTCGTAGGAGTGACTAATGGAAGTTTTACCGAAGTATCCTGTCTGGGAATGCAAAGCTTAAGCCTGACCCGGCAACCCGGAAAGAATGTATACAATAATCCTTTTGGTACTGAAATAGCCCTGCACCGGACAAGTGAAGGAGGAATGGCCCGTATGGCAAGAAGCAATGATACTCCCGGTTTTGGTGCTGAAGCAGGAAGGGTTCGAGGACAAAGAGGCTCCTTTTACGGGAAATACGAAGGACTTGAAAAGAATCTTCCGGATCTGAATCGCCCCCCTCTTCCCCCTGGTGTGGAACCCGGGGGCCATGGTGGTTCTCACGGACCATTGATGAATGAATTTGTACTTTCCATTCTCGAAGATCGCAAACCACTTGTGGATATTGCAATGGCTTTGAATATGACTGTTGGAGGAATTGTGGCACATGCATCTGCAATGAAAAATGGCGAATGGATGAAAATCCCGCAATATAAATTCTGATTATGCCATGACCGGTTAACCGGAATAATTGACTTTTTGGTTATTTAGTTATATCTGTAAGAGAAAATAATATAATATGGAAAAAGAAGAATTGAAAAATTACTTCAGCCGGCGGAATTTTGTCAGAACCGCAGGACTGGGTGTTATGGCTGCAGGATTACAGCAGATTGGCTGTTCCGGAAGAAAGAAATCCTCCGCTGCAATAGATGGCCTTGAAAACGTGACTGTGAAACAGGATTCTCTGAAACCATGGGTCCCTGTTTCAGATAAGAAGCTTCGTGTAGGCCTTGTCGGATACGGTGTATGCAAGTTTTCAGCTGCATTCGGATTTCAGAACCATCCTAATGTTGAAGTTGTTGCTGTAAGCGACCTTTTCCCCGATCGCTGTGCCGAACTGGCTAAAATAACAAAATGTAAAAAGACCTATCCGTCACTTGAAGAACTGATAAAAGACAAGAACATTGATGCTGTCATGATTTCAACTGATGCTCCCAGCCATGCCCATCATGCTATTATAACACTTCAGCATGGCAAACATGTCGCAATTAATGTGCCCGCGGTTTTCGGTTCACTCGAGGATGCAGACAGGTTGCTGGAAGAGGTTAAAAAAAGCGGCTTAAAATACATGATGTTCGAGACATCCAGTTTTCATGAAGATCTTTATGCAATGCGCCAGATATACAAAGCCGGCGGATTTGGTGAACTGGTTTATTCAGAGGGAGAATACTGGCACTATTCAGAAAAGGGAATAGATTCTTACAAGGGATGGAGGCATGGAATGCCTCCCATGTGGTATCTAACACATGCTTCTGCTTATCATATTGGTGTTACTGATGGTAGTTTCACAGAAGTTTCATGTCTTGGTATGCCAAGCTATATGGAGCGTTACCTGCCTGGGAATAACAAATATAATAATCGGTTTGCATCGCAGATTGCATTATTCCGGACCAGTGAAGGTGGAATGGCCCGTATGTGCAGAAGCAGCGACACTCCCGGTTTCGGGGGGGAAATAGGTCGTATCAGAGGACAGAAAGGTTCATACTACGGAAAATATCAGGGGCTTGAAAAGGATCTTCCTGATCTCGATCGCCCGTCACTTCCCCCGGGGGTAGCAGCAGGCGGCCATGGAGGTTCTCATGGAATGCTGATGGATGAATTTGTAAGCTCAGTATTACAGGATCGTAAACCTCTTGTTGATGTAGCGATATCTCTGAATATGACAGTTTGTGGTATTGTTGCACATCAATCCTCAATGAAAGACGGTGAAACAATGAAGATCCCTCAATTCAAGTTTTGAACCGTGGGTTAATCTTAAAATGAACTGAATAATAATCTTATATGGATCGTATGAATAACAAGGGTTCACATTTAACAAGGCGAAAGATCCTGAAAAATGCTGCAATAGCAGGTCTGGGTGGTGCAATAATACCAATGTCCGGTTTTTCGGCTGCAGACCAGAGGAGCCAGAAGAAAAAGGT
>DNOQ01000180.1 GCA_003501665.1 Bacteroidales bacterium
TCTCCTCATCTCCTCTTCTCCTCTTCTCCTTATCTCCCCATCTCCTCTTCTAATCTTTCCGTCGCGGCAGCACAATCTTAAACTTTGTTCCTGTCGGACCCTTTTCCGGATCGGTATTCGATTCCACCGTTATCTGACCCTTATGCATTTTGACTATCCCGTATGTTGTTGCCAGACCAAGTCCCGTGCCATGACCAAGTCCTTTGGTGGTAAAGAAGGGTTCGAATATTTTTACCCTGTCCTCCTCGTTGATTCCTGTTCCCGTATCTCCCACGCTAATGATGACATCGCTGAGAGTATCTTCAAGAAGTATATTGATATCACCTCCTCCGGGCATTGAATCAAAAGCATTCTTGATCAGATTTGACAGAACCTGGATCATTTGTTCGGAATCGAGCATTGCATCAGGATTGACTGTCTGGTCCATAATTTTTACCGTTATATTTTCGGGGACAATAACGCTTTCGAGACTATGAGTAACCAGTTCTTTTATATTCACCAGCTGATGATTAACCTGGCTTTTCCTTGCAAAATTAAGCAATCCCGCCACAATTTTTTTACACCTGCCTGCCTGCTCCACTATCAGCTTAAGATCTTCCCTTACCGGATCGTCGGATGTGCTTTCATCAAGCAATATGTTGCTGTACATAATTACAATTCCCAGAGGATTATTCAGTTCATGTGCTATCCCCGCGGAAAGTTGTCCCATATGAGCAAGCTTTTCGGATTGTTTCAGGGCCAGTTGCATCGAGCTTAGTTTCTCATTCGAAAGAGCAAGATCATTTACCGATTTATGAAGCTTTTCAATGGTATACGGAAGACACATCTCCACCTCGGCAAGTCCTCTTTTAACAGCAGCAGCATGTTCAACACATGTTTCATAACCGCATGCTCCGCAGTTAAGCTGGTCCTTTTTCGTGAGCTTGCCCATTGAGACCAGAACTTCATTAACATCTTCCTCATCGGGCAGATGTATCCGATGGTCATCAGCTTTGTGCCGGACTGAAAGATCAATATCTGAATACTCATTGATATAAGCCTGCCAGGAATCAATATCAAGGTTCCCAATCTTCTGGTTTACATATGTGCTTACCAGCGCCCTTCTGTTATACTGCTTGCCGTTCTTTGACAGTCCGGGTCCCATAATACATCCTTCACAGCAAAGCAATTCCATGTTTTGTGTCTTTATCAGGCCGGCTTCAAATTCTTTAAGCGCTTCCTGGAAATCTATCCTTCCTTCGGCAGCAATAATATTTCCCGTAATTGCATCATCATTTATATCAGCCGTCTGAAGAAGACCTCTTGTAACCGGAAATATTGATCCCCTTCCTCCCGCCGGGGGGTCAAAGTCTGAAGGAGTCGCATTTTCCTGTGTTATCCCAAGCTGAGTAAAAAGATCCCGGAGTTCTTTGAAAGTGATTGCTTCATCAACATCGCTGCTTTCAGCTTTTTTGGCAACACAGGGACCTATGAACACGATCTTTGTATTTTTCCCGTACTTTGCATGAATTACCCTGGCCATTGCAACCATTGGTGAGACAACCGGTGCAAGCTTATCGACAAGTGCAGGATGATAGTATTTCACATAGTTAACAATCGAGGGACAGTCGGATGATATAAAAGTATCACTACCTCCATCCACAAGCTTCTTGTATCTGCGCGCCACCAGATCTGCTCCAAATGATACCTCGGCAACGTATTTAAAGCCTAGCCCGCGGATCATTCCCAACAGAATTCTGTAATCGGGAATATCAAAAAATTCAGCGGGGAAGCTTGGTGCAATTATGGCCGCAACCTCAGGTTCTTCAGCAATAAGCTTCAAAACCCTGTCGCCGGTATTCAGATATACTTTTGCCCCCTGACTGCATACCTTTGTACAATTTCCGCATGCAATACATCTCTCCTCAATCACTTCAGCCTGTCCCCCCACAATACGTATTGCCCTTGCAGGACACTCCCTTACACATGTGTAGCAGGTACGGCAGAGTTCTTTTATGGTGTAAACAAGCATTATCCTTCTCCTTTTGCTTTTAATCTTTCGGGTACTTTTTACAACAGAACATTTCTTTTAATGTAATGAGTATGGAATATTTTCTTATCAGATATTTCCTCATTCTCCTTGATAAGTTTTTCATAAAGGTTGATCAGTACCGGTGATTTTTCAGGTAGTCCTATTGCATCATTTTCATCGGCCTGGTATATCAGCTTTGCCAGGTTTTTTCTGTCATCCTTCTGGTTCCTGAACGGCATTCCGGCGCCGTTGATACAACCACCCGGACAGGCCATAACTTCGACAAGATGATATTTATTACCGGCATCAATTGACTGTTTGAGTTTTTCCAGTCCTGCCAGGCCGTCAATTACGGCAACTCTGATCTGATATTGTTCCACAGGTATTAAGGCTTCTCTGAAGGAACCACCGGACCTTATTTTCTTAAAATATTGTTTATCAACCTCTTTCTTATATTCAGCATAAGAAAATGATCTTACAATACTTTCAGCAAGACCCCCGGTAATTTCCGACAGAGCAGCAGAAGAGCTGAATCCCTCCATTGGTGAATCGGCCTGTTCTGAATCTGAATTCGTTACATCTATACCATACAATCTTATCAACCGGCCAAGTTCCCTTACCGTAAGTACAGAATCGATATCGCTTATTCCCTTTCTCATCATACCATCGCGCCGTGCTTCAAATTTCATAGCGGTGCAGGGTGTTGCTGACACTGAAAAAATCTTTTCCGGTTTAAGTCCTGCCTGATCAGCCACCAGGGTTTTAATCAATGAACCCGTAATCTGCTGCGGGCATTTGACAGTCGAAAGCATGGGGATTATTTCGGGCATAAACTGTTCAGCATATTTAATCCATGCAGGACATGCCGATATAAATATCGTATCTCTTCCGTTCTCAACCTGTTCTTTGAGCTGTTCAGCCATTTCCCGGATGAAAAGATCCGTTCCTGTTCCGCTGGCAAAGACTTTTTCGAATCCGATTTTTCTGAGGACTGAGTTGAGTGTTTTATCAAAATCGCGGCTGTATTTTACTCCGAGTTCTTCAGCAATTCCTGCCGGAACAACAGGGGAATACTGGATTACCTTCATGAACGCGGGATTGTTAAGATATTCCTGTACCTCTGATATATTGTGCTTTTCGTGAAGCGCTCCGGTAGGGCATACCAGCACGCACTGGCCGCAGTTTATACAGCTCGAAAAATTAAAATCACGGTCCATTGCAGGTCCCACATGAATTCTGCTTCCCCGGTATATAAAATCGATCGATGTTGCTGTAACCACTTCCTCACAAACTCTTACACATCTTCCGCAGATAATGCATTTTGACAGTTCCCTGATTATTGCCGGGCTCGACTGGTCAAGCCTGGGTTTGATCTTCTTGGCACGGATCCTTCTTTCTCTTATATTGAGTTCTCCTGCAAGACGCTGAAGTTCGCAGTTGGTATTCTTATCACAATAAAGACAATCATCGGGATGATTTGAAAGGAGCAGTTCCACATTTGTTTTGCGTGCTGTTAAAACTCTCGGAGAATGTGTATTTATTTTCATCCACTCCTCAACAGGCTGGGAACATGCTGTTACGAGACGATCGCGGCCTTCAACCTCAACAACACACATCCTGCAGGCTCCGGTTGGGGAAAAATCCTTCATACGGCATAGTGTTGGTATAATAATGCCATTCCGGTTCAGTGCGGAAAGGATCGTTTCGCCCTTTTCAGCCCTTATCTTTTTATTATTTACCTGAATTGTAAAAAGCATATCAGCTATTTAACTGTTATTGCACTGAATTTACAAACATCATAGCAGATACCGCAACCGGTACATTTTTCCTCAACAATAAAGAATGGCTGCAATCTTGTGCCATATATTGCATTGACAGGACATTTTGATGCACATACGGTGCAACCTGTACATTTATCAACATCAATTGTAAATGTCCTCAATCCCCTGCACACATTTGCACGGCATTTCCTGTCGAAAATATGTTCTTCAAATTCCTCCCTGAAATTTTTGAGCGCACTCAGAAAAGGATTAGGTGCGGTCTGGCCCAGACCGCACAGGGATGTATCTTTCATGACCGATGCTATCGTTTCAAGCTGCATTACCCCTTTAAACCTCTCAAGAGTTGTGCCTGAATCATCATCCGAGGGTTTTCTGATGACATTCTGAAGTATCTCCAGCATACGTCCTGTTCCTTCACGGCAGGGAATACATTTACCGCAGCTTTCATTACGCATGAACTCCATATAATATCTGACCAGATCGACGATACAGGTATCGTCATCAATTATCACAAATCCTCCCGCACCCATTCCCATACCATTTTCTTTCAATATTTCATAATCGACGGTCATATCGAGATTTTCGGGTGTTATAAATGAACCTGAAGAACCGCCCACCTGTATTCCCTTTAATTTTTTACCATCTTTTATTCCGTCAGCAATATCCTCAAGGATCGTCCTGAATGAGGTTCCCATTTCAACTTCAACCACACCCGACATACGGCCTTTGCCTGCCACTGCAAATACTTTTGTACCGGAACTCTTTTCTGTACCAATTGACCTGTACCATTCGGGGCCGTTCTGCATTATTACAGGAACATTCATAAGAGTCTCCACATTATTAATTACTGTTGGTTTTCCAAATAATCCTGATGTTGTGGGATATGGAGGTTTGAGCTGCGGCATTCCCCTTTTACCTTCAAGAGTACTAAGCAGGGCTGTTTCCTCACCACATACGAATGCTCCCGGTTCCTTCCTGATCATTATTTCAAGCTTGTATCCGCTCGAAAAAATGTTATGTCCCAGGAGTCCGTAATCTCCGGCGCTGTCAATCGCTTTCTGCAATCGCTTCAGGGCAAGCTCCGATCCCCTCCTGAAGAATACAATCGCGGTTGAAGCACCTATTGCGTATGATGCAATGGCAACTCCCTCAATAAGTCTGTGAGGATCACTTTCAAGAATTGTTCTGTCAGTGAATGCTCCGGGATCACTCTCTTTTGCGTTACAAACCAGGTACCGGGATGCAGATGTTGTATTAAGAGCCTGTTTCCATTTTAATCCTGTCGGATATCCTCCTCCGCTCCGGCCCCTGAGTCCGCTTCTTTCAATTATATCACATACCTCTTCGTAAGTGTAATGCCTGATGACTTTAACATAAGACCTGTATCCGCCCCTTGCTATGTATTCTTCGATATTTTCAGGATCATAACATCCGCAATTGCCAAGAATAACCCTTTTCTGATGTGCAAAAAAATCTGTTTCATTAAAAAACGTGATACCCGGCCATAGCTCAAATCCGGTACTGCCGTGCTGTCCCACCAGATCATCCTTGTTAATATCATTGTGAAATACCCCGTTAAGAAGTGGTTCTACTTTTTCTTCGGTAATATTTCTGAAAAATAGCTTATTCCTTCCCGGAAGCTGAATTGCCACCAGAGGTTCATAATTTGACGGGCCAGTGCAGCCAACACAGACAAGTTCTGCAGACGGCTCATTTTCATTTATGTATGTCCTGATCGCAGCTAAAGTCTTTTCTGACCCCGCAATTATACTGCTGGTTCCGGAAGATATAAATATTACCGCCCTGTCGGTTTTTTCACGACGAATCCGGCTGAGAACTTTTTCTGTCTCAGGTGGCACGGTATCGGATTCCAACATCAGAACCTTGCCAGTAAGAAATTTTTTCAGATCTTCCATTTAATCACTCTCAAGGATATATCTGAGCTTACCGAGCAACTCCGGTATCTGCTCAGGCTTAACACCAGGATAATAATTTCCGTTAACATTTATTAAAGGTCCATGGTTACATCCACCCATACACGTCACTATCTCATAACTCAGTAAACCGTCTCTTGATGTTTGTCCGGAAACCAGTCCGGTCTCTTCCCTGATTTTGTTGATAACAGCCTGTGATCCGTTAAGGAAACAGGATGTTCCATGACAGATTTTTATGGTTATCCTGCCTGCCGGAAAAAATCTGAACTGATCATAGAACGTGGCAAGTCCATAAATTTTTGTTGTACTCAATCCAGTGAATCTTCCTATTTTTACAATTATTTCTTCAGACAGATAACCATTTTCATCCTGAATCTCCTGGAGCAGAGGGATCATATCCTCCCTCTTTCCGGACCTGTATTTTTTCATTATTGTATCAATGTCTGCACTCATCAGGATCAGAAATTAAGTTACACAAATATAATCATTTATTGTTAAAAAATAAACATTGTTATTTTTTTAACAGACGATTTGTGGAAACGCGATGCATCGCGTTTCCACAGACGCCATAGATGGCGTCTGTACGAAAATTATGTTAATTTTGATCCTGTTGTTTTTTAATTGACAGTAACACGATGACCACCGTAATTGAAATGCAGATCTGTCTGGGGAGTTCCTGTTTTTCGAGGGGAAACAAGGATGTTGCGATATATATAAAGGATTATCTGAAACAGCATCATCTGGAGGGCAAGGTAGTTTTTAAGGGTGCACGTTGTATGGGAAATTGCATTAATGGTCCGAATCTGATGATAAACGGCAGGATAACAGAGGGTGTAAATCTGGCAGTAATCGAAAGTATACTGGATAAGGAACTGGCAAAACTTAAATAATTCCTTCAAGGGAACAAAATGAATAACAGAAAACCTGTTTTAATTATTAACGACTCGAAGTGCAGGAACTCATATTCGTGTGTACGTGTCTGTCCTGTTAATGCCATCGAAGTCAGACCACAGAAAGAACATCCAACGATACTTCCCGATAAATGTATCGGTTGCGGATTATGTTATGTATCATGCTCTCCCGCGGCTATTGAATTCCGCGATTCGAAGGAGGAAGTAAAAGCGCTTCTCAAATCGGGAAGAAAAACTGCTGCACTGATAGAACCCAGTATTGCATCAGAGTTTGACGACATAACCGATTACAGGAAGTTTGTCACAATGATCCGTTCCCTCGGATTTGATTATGTTCACGAGGTATCTTTTGGTGTCGATCTGATTGCTGCTCATTATGCCGAGCTTTTTAGCAAAGCAGAAGGGAAATATTACATAACGGCAAATTGTCCGGCCGTAGTAAAACTTATAGAGAAGTTCCATCCCGGGCTTACTCCCAACCTGGCTCCACTTGTATCACCCATGGTTGCCACAGCAATAGTGGTTAAGGAGATCCATGGTCAGGATGTAGCTGCTGTACAGATAGGTCCATGTATTGATGCCAAGGATGAAGCCTTGAAATACAAATCAGGAAAACTCATTGAAGGTGTCATTACTTTCATAGAGCTCAGACAGTTGTTTGATGAATTTGGCATTCAGGAGAGACTGGTGAAGATGTCGGAATTTGATCCCCCTTATGGTTACTGGGGGGCCCTTTATCCGCTTCCTCCGGGAATAATTCAGGCAGGTGGACTAAAGCGCGACATGGTTTCAAGCAAAGTAATCACGGCATCGGGAAAAGAGGATTGTCTGGAAGCGATTCATGATTTTGACAGGCATATCGACACAATTCATCATCATTTCAATCTCTTTTTCTGTCATGGTTGTCTTCTGGGGCCGGGTATGGAAGATCATTCGGAGAGATTCAGGAGAAGAGCTCTAGTAAGCAGGTATGCCGAAAAGAGAATTTCAACCCTTGATAAGGATCTGTGGCAGAAAAATATGGATAAATGGATGCAACTCGATTTTTCCGGAACATTTACTCCCGACGACCAGAGAATTCCTGAACCACCTGAAGAAGCGATAAATGAAGTTATGAAAATTGTGGGGAAAAATAATCCCAATGAAGAGCTTGATTGCGGTGCATGCGGATACAAGTCATGCCGCGACTTTGCGGTAACAGTTGCCAAAGGGCTGGCCATACCGGAGATGTGCCATACTTTTAATCTCAGGAACAAACAGGAATATATTGAGACACTCAGGCAGACCAACAGGAAGCTTGCAGAGACAAAAAAAGCGCTTAAGGAGTCAGAGGAACTTGCCCTGAGAGAAAAAGAGATAGCCCAGAGCGCATCCGACATGCTGAATAATATGCTTGAGAAGCTTCCGACAGGAGTTGTGATTGTCGACAATAATCTGAAAATTCTTCACTCCAATAAAAGTTTTATTAATATCATCGGCGAAGATGCAGGCGCTATAGCAGATATTATACCCGGACTGGCCGGTGCAGATCTGAAGACCCTGATACCGTTTAATGTTTATAACATGTTTACCTATGTTATCAAGGAAGATGAACCTGTGGTAAGTAAAGATGTTCATTTTGAAGATAAGATGCTGAACATTTCCATCTTCCCCATCAAGAAAAACAAGATGTGCGGAGCAATTATAAGGGATCTCTACTCTCCTGAGGTCCAGGGTGAAGAAGTAATCACCAGGGTAACAGAAGTAATAGAAAATAACCTCGAAATGGTCCAGAAAATCGGATTTCTTCTGGGTGAAGGAGCCTCCGAAACCGAGCAGATGCTTAATTCCATTATTGAATCATACAAAAAAAGAAGTAACCTCAAAACCAACATATAATATTTCATATTGGAACAGGATTTTTACATAGAGGTTAATTCCCAGCAACGCAATCACGATGGAGAGAGGATATGCGGCGATGTATTTCTGTATAAATATATAAAGGAAGAAGACAGGGTTGTTGCAGTGCTGTCGGATGGTATGGGACACGGAGTAAAAGCAAATATCCTCGCAACTCTTACATCCACCATGGCTCTGAATTTTACCAGGGAACACAAAGAGATTGACAGGATAGCTGAAATAATCATGAACACTCTCCCCGTCTGCAGCGAAAGGAAAATCGCGTATGCTACATTCACAATAGTGGATATTGAAAGCAGCGGTAAAACAAATATTCTGGAATATGACAATCCTTCATCAATAATACTCAGGGGAAACAGGGAGTTTGACCCTTCCTGGAAAAAGGTTATGCTTGAAAAGGGCAAACATGCAGGTAAAGTACTTAAAACCTGTACATTTATGCCCGAGAAGGAGGACAGGATAATTTTTTGTTCCGATGGCGTATCCCAGAGCGGCATGGGTAGTGATCAGTATCCTTTCGGATGGGAACGTGAAAACATTGTTGCCTACTCTGCAAGGCTGGTCACAACAGAATCTTCCATCTCCGCCAATATGCTCGCGGCAAAAATTGTCAGTATGGCTCATAAAAATGATGCATACAAACCCCGGGACGATATAAGCTGTGCCGTGATTTATTTCAGGGAACCAAGAAAATTGCTCCTCTGTACCGGCCCCCCCTATGAAAAGGAAAGAGATATTACCCTGGCTTCCAAAGTAAAAAATTATGAAGGGAAAGTTATAATCAGCGGAGGAACAACAGCGGATATTATAGCAAGAGAACTGAACAGAAAGATCATTGATGAGCTCATTTTTGAGGATCCCGAACTCCCTCCGGAGAGCTTTCTTGAAGGTATCGACCTCGTCACAGAAGGGATCCTGACTCTTCAAAAAGTGAATGAGATATTGAAAACTTTCAATAACAGTGTCCGGCTTGGAAAGGGACCTGCCGATAAAATCGTTAAACTGCTTATGGAAAGTGATGAAATCCATTTCATTATCGGAACACGCATTAATATTGCACATCAGGATCCCAATCTGCCGGTTGAACTTGAAATCCGCAGAACTGTCATCAAAAGAATAGCCAGGCTCCTGGAAGAAAAATGGCTCAAGAAAATAAGCTTTGAGTATATTTAATTCCTTTCCTTTTCCTCCAGAAATTCAATTGTCTTTCTGAATAAATGAGGCTGAATATCGGGATATGTAAGATTATCAGGAAGAAAATCCCGGAATATCACTTCTGCAATCTCCGAAGTATCAGGAATGGTTCCAACCCGTGTGATATTTGCAAGAAATAATCTCCCGTATCCGGTTCTTCCGTCTTTTTCAACAGAATAAGTTGATATACACTCAATATTTAAGTCAACTGCTCCCGTCTCTTCCATAACTTCTCTCCTGGCTGCATCATCAGGAGATTCACCATCTTCAATATGTCCGCCACTGATCTCCCATGTATCTCTCAGATGATGTCGGACAAAAATCCATTTGCCCTCATACCTTGCATTGATTACCGCGTATGTCAGCTTTCCTTCGGGTATATAAGATCTGTCATAAAACTTAACAAGAGTCATTCTTCCATTTTATAGTCTGACAATTTAATAATTATCATCATAATTTAATTTAAGTATTTTTAAATCCTGAATTTTGATCATGACAACTCTGATATTCATACTCCTTGTTTTCGAGGTCCTCTCCTTCCTGGCAATCAGGGATCATTACCTGAAGCGCTCAAAAATAATTTATTATGTAATAATCTTCATACATTTTATATTATCAGCACTGATGCTGTTTTTTATGATTAAGGTTATAAGTTACAAAGGGTTTGCAGATAATCCCCGGTTCATAAATGATCAGCTGATACTTACAGGTTTGTTGATTGGTGTCTTAATCCCCAGATCCATATTGAGCCTCACCCATTTTACAGGAAAGATCATAAGAAGAAAAGAAGGCGGGTATATCGGTTGGTTGACAAATGCCGGCATAATATTATCTGTGATGATTTTCCTGATTATCGGGTACGGATCACTCATCGGAAGGTTCAATTTTAAAACGGAAGAAGTCACTGTAAAAATAAAAGATCTGGATCCTTCACTCGACGGAATTATTATTGCTCATTTATCAGATCTTCACCTTGCCAGTTTCCATAATCATGCCGGTCTTCTTGATGATGCAATAAAGAAGGTGGCCGGTTATGGACCCGATCTGATTATCAATACAGGCGACTTCATAACCATCGGTATGAGGGAATTTGGCAGGTTCGACACAATCCTGTCGCGCTACAGAGGCTCATACGGGAATTATGCTGTCCTGGGCAACCACGATATGGGAACATATCTGCCTGGCGATGCTGCTGAAGAGAAAAGAAAAACTCCCTCCGGAATGACCGGACTTATAACCGGGTCAGGCTATAAGCTTCTGAACGATGAAAATGTAATAATTGATATAAAAGGTGTAAAAGTGGCCATAATCGGCGTGCAAACAGGTGGTTCACATCCCGGTATTATTCACGGCGACCTCATGAAGGCTTTTTCCGGTACCGACAGTGCGGATTTTAAAATCCTGTTGTGCCACGACCCCAACCAGTGGGATATTGATGTTGCCGGAAAGACGGACATTCAGCTTTCACTCGCCGGACATACTCATGGAATGCAGATTGGCATAATAACCAAAAAACTGCGATGGAGCCCGGCAAAGAGATACTATCCGCAATGGAACGGATTATATTCAGAAGGTGAGCAATTCCTTTATGTCAATCGCGGGCTTGGTGTTCTGGGTGTTCCTTTCAGGATATGGATGCCCCCCGAGTTAACAATAATCACATTAAGATCCATCTAAACAGCCACTTCATAATGGATGCAATTAAGTATAATGTGATCCTTTCCCGCCGGCGATCTATTAGCATAACCGTACGGTCTGATAAAAGTGTTATTGTCAGGGCTCCTTTAAGGACATCAATGAGATCCATTGAAAAATTCGTTCAGATGAAGTCCTCCTGGATACAGAAACACATCAACAGTGAACCCCGCGTTAAGCTTACAGATACCAATAAAGATTTTAACGACGGGGAATTCTTTCTTTTTCTTGGCAGGGAATTTAAAATCAGAAAGATTGTTTCCGTTGATAATTTTGTCCGACTTAATGAAAATCTCATAGAAGTTGGCCAGACGGATCCCGGCAACAATAATATGACCCGATTACTCATATCGCGATGGTATACTATCAAAGCCAGGGAGATTTTTACGGAAAGGCTGAAAGAGATTTCCGGAAAGTTCAGTGAGTATGGATTTTCACCAACAGGTCTTGTCATTCGTCAGCTGAAGAGCAGGTGGGGAAGCTGCACATCCAAAGGCAGGATAACTCTCAACTCCGAACTCGTTAAGCTTGAGCCCGGGGTTATCGATTATGTGATCATCCACGAGCTGTGCCACCTGAAATACCATAATCATGGCAGAGATTATTATAACCTGCTGGAGAGACTGGTTCCTGACTACAAATTAATCAGGAAAGAACTCAGAAAGTATATTCCTGGCCTTTTGAAGGGATCTCAATATTTTTAAAACCTGCTTTCTGAAGTTCGGCAGAATAATTGATCTGCGTTTCATACTCGCCATGAACAAGATAAGTTTTATCAATTTTCTGAGTATCCTGGCAGCCGAGGAAGCTGATCATTTCCCTGTAATCAGCATGGCCCGAGAATGATTCTATTTTCCTGATCTCGGCATTTACCTTATAAACAGTCCCGTGTATGGATACCTCATTATCTCCTCTGGCTATCCTGGCCCCCAGCGTTACAGGGGAACAATATCCCACAAACAGAACTGTATTACGCTTATCCGAAATATTATTGGCAAGATGGTGTTTGATTCTTCCAGCCTCTGCCATACCTGATGCTGAAATGATTACACAGGGTCCTTTATGATCATTAAGTTTTTTGGAATCTTCAGCTCTGGTGATATAGAAAAGGCTGTTAAATCCAAATGGATCATAGTCGGACTTCAGGAGATTCTGGAATTCCTTATTAAACCACTCCGTGTGCATACGGAATACCGTCGTAGCGTTTACTGCAAGGGGACTGTCAACATAAATATCAGTCCGTGGAAGTTTGTCCCTGTTAAAGAAATTATTCAGTGAATACACTATTTCCTGTGTACGGCCAACACTGAAAGCAGGTATTATCAGTTTGCCTCCTTTATTTACAATTGTATCAATAATAACTTCCAGCAGTTCAACATCAGCCGCGGAATAATCCTCATGAAGCCTGTCGCCATAGGTTGATTCGGTTATCAGTATATCTGACTGGGGAAATGGTACCGGTGAAGGCAGTATCCTGTTGACCGGTCTGCCAATATCGCCGGTATATGCGATTCTTTTAAATTCGCCGTTTTCCCTTATCTGCAGATTAGCCACCCCGCTACCCAGCATATGCCCCGTATTTGTGAATCTGACTTTAATACTATCGTCTATTCTGAAATTCATATTCCCGGGAATTCCGATAAAGAGCTTCATGGCTTCTGCGGCATCCTCCTGGTTATAAAGAGGGGTCGCCAGGGGAAGTCCCTGTTTTGCTCTTCTTTTATTAAATGTGCGTGTATCATTTTCCTGTATGTAAGCTGAATCGGCAAGCATTATTGAGCAAAGATCCCGTGTTGCATTTGTGCATATAACCGATCCCCTGAAACCGTTACGGTACATATATGGGATCAGTCCGGAATGATCAATATGAGCATGCGTCAGAATTATATGATCAATCATTCCAGGGTCGAAACCGAGAGCTCTGTTCATTTCATCAGTTTCAAGACCTTTACCCTGGAACATTCCACAGTCCAGAAGGATTTTCCTGCCGGAATCAGTTGTAATAAGTATCTTGCTGCCTGTCACTTCACGGGCAGCACCCAGAAATTTAATCTTCATGATAATCTGCTGCAATTTTTCCTAAAGATAATGAATCCGGGCATACTCAGGATTGTTGAGGTCTGCCCATACCGGGTGTCGGGTCATATCCTTAATCCGACAACAGTAATATCATCTACCTGATTAATTGAGCCTTTCCAATCCTCCAGTTCCGTTTCGAGAATGATTCGCTGCTCATCCATTGGCTTTTTGTATATTTCAAAAAGCAGATCTTTAAAATTCGATTTTTTATACTTGCTTCCGTCAGGACCTCCGAACTGAGAGGCATATCCATCGGAGAACAGGAATATTGTGTCTCCCCTGTTAACCTCTATAATATTGTTTGTGAAAGTACTCTCTTTTCCGTGATGAATCCCTATCGGCATTTTATCTCCTTTGTATTCCATGAATTTTCCGTTCTGAATGATTATCAAAGGATTGAATGCTCCCGAAAACTGAAGTGTTTTCCGGTCCCTGCTCAGCATACAGAATGCGATATCCATGCCATCGGACATCTCTCCCAGTTTACCTGTCTGGTGAAGGGCATTAACAATCTTCCGGCGCAAAAGATTAAGCACCTTGTTCGCCTGAAGAGCCCTGGAATTTGCAATGATCTCCTGAAGCATTGAAATACCCATACTGCTCATAAAAGCACCCGGCACACCGTGTCCCGTACAATCAGCAACGGTAAAGAATACAGATTTGTCATTTTCTGCTATCCAGTAGAAATCACCACTGACAATGTCTCTCGGCTTATACAGGATAAAAAAATCAGAAAAAGATTCCCTGAAATGATCCTCCGCCGGCAGTATAGCGTTCTGTATCCTGCCTGCATATTCTATACTTGACGTAATCTCCCTTTTCCTGGCCTCGATCTCTGCTGTTCTCTCCCTTACCTTATCCTCCAGAAGCCTGTTCTTATTTTTAAGCTGCCTCTCCTTTAACCAGACCACTAATATCACAAGTGACAGCAAAAACAATCCTGTAATAGCGTAAAATAACCATGTTTTGGTGAAAGGCGCTGTTATTGTAAATTTTACCGATTCAGGGTCCCCGATATTACCCCATATATCCCTTGCTCTCATCTGAAGAATATGATCGCCGGGTTTTGTCACAGTCTCAACATAATTTGTGGCGACCGACCATGGTGACCAGTCTGTCATCACTTCATCGATAAAATACTGGTAATGAGTGGTATTTTGTTTCAGGTATCCGGGAGCAACAATATTAAACCTTATAATATTATTTCCCCTGTTAAACTTAACATTTTCAATATCAAACTTAATTCCTTTCCCGTTTGAAATACTTTTTATAAATATATCTGTCAGAGGATCGATATCAGCGTGTTTTTTCCGGTCAATCGCGTAAAGTCTGTTGTTCCCCTCTATTACCCACAGATAATCCTCTTCAACCGTAACGGATATAACTTCATCGAATATTTTTAAAAGTGCAAGTTCTGTATTGTTCAGGCTTTTAAATGCCCCGCTTTCAAACCATTTATTATTAAACAATATAAGCCGGCGATTCGAAAAAGGATAATATAAATCGTTCCCTGCCGAAGGGTCTGAGCCTTTCATGCTGAACAGAACGAATCTGTCTTCACGGCTGTTATAAAGATAAATCCCGGATTCACTGTACAGAAAAATCGAATCATTTTGTATATCAATTATATAACGCTCCGGAAAATCGGTTTTTAAAGAATAGTTCCTGTAACCGGATATTTCGTTGGTTATTCCATATGGTTTTCTGAAAACAATGTTGTCGCCTCCGAACCATAATGTACCGTCTTTTTCCCTTGAAACAGAATACACGGGATTATTGTATTCAGGATCAGGTACTTCAGTTATCCACTCGCCTCTTTCCGGCCTTACGGTAAAATAACCGTCCATTGCTCCGATAAAATATCTGCCTTCAATATCATTCAGGCTTATATGGTTAATATATCGGGCAGAAGTTACAGGTTTTGCTTTATGATCATTTATTATATACAATCCCCGGTTTGTGGCTGCCAGTATTCCATACGGAGTGGACACAAGCTGACGGCATTTTTCATTAAGGCCTTCTACTTTCTGATATAAATGATCGACCGATCTGAGCGTTGAGATCTTTCTCCTGGTATAATTAATTTCTTCCAGCGGGGCCGGTTTGCTAACAATTACAACCGGTTGAGGATCTGTTTTCTTACCGAAGATCCTGGAAAATATTTTTTTCCTGGCATTCTGACCCTCTTCCAGGTGCTCTTCCGGAACTGCTTCAGGAGCAGGTAATGACTGCTTAGTCTTCACTACAATTTCCTTCTCATCATAACTTCTTACCTCTGAAAGGCAGAAAATTCCCTCGCTGGTGGCAACATACAATTCATTATTGTGTTTAAGCGCAGATGACAGATTACCTGCAAGACCGGGGAAAATTGTGAAATTTGACACAGGAAGATTCAGATCGGCTCTTGTAAGCCCGTATTGGTGAGATAACCACAGACCTCCTGTATTATCTGATCCCAAAGCAAAAACTTCATCATCGGGTAACTGATTCTTATTGTTTAGTGTAAAAAGAAGTTTACTGCTCGATTTTTCAACGATAATCGCACCGCCCTCAAGTGTTGAAAAAGCATAAGCTGTATCACCGAGAGCAATTCCTTCCGAAAGAATATTCGCCATAAGATATCCCTTATCATTAACAGCATAGTCATAATACTTTATACCGTCAAAAAGATGAAGAGTACTGTTTCCGAAACCTACCAGTACACGGGTTGAATTGTAAGGAAGAGCGAAGAGCACTTCGGTTTTCCCGGTGATATAACCAGTAACAATGGGAAAGAGTGTATCACTATCAATTCTGTGCAATCCTTTGTTAAGGACATTTATAAAGGTATTTGCAGGGGTAACAAACATCCCCGTAAAAGGGTAACCCGGCTTTGAACCAATAATCAGATCAATTTCATGTGCTGAAGTATTAAACCGAATTATCGACTGATCGCTGTAAAACCATGCATTTGACCTGTCAAACACGATTTTGGTGATTATTCCTGCTGATATTGAATCCCCTGATAACGGTACAAATCTGAAGGAACCGGATCCTTCGCGCTCAATATAACCTAATTTATTATTTCCGCCGACATATATTTTTCCGTCGAACGGATTTCTCTGCATTGAATAAGGGATTGCCGGAATCCTGATTGTTGCCCATTCTTCTCCGTCGAACATAAGGATCCCTTTACGGTTGGCAAAGAACATCACGTGGTTTTCATCCTGGCATATTGCCCAGCTCTGGTTTTCGATATTCCTGCTTTCGGTGAAATGTGTAAGAAGAGGAGAACCTTGTTGTGCATTTACAAAATGAAATAATAATGATGTAAGAAACAGTGCACAGACTTTTTTCATATTAAATACAGGGAAGAAGACTTTCACAATTTACTCGAGGTAAATTTATAAGAAAATTTCAAATGATCCTGTAAAATGAATTAACAGAAACCTCAATTAATCAACAATAATAACAATCAGCTGCAATTTATTTTATTATTACACTCAGAATCAGGGTAAGGCATAGTCCGACAAGTGAAATAATTGTTTCCATTACCGTCCACGACTGAAGTGTTTGTTTTTCATTCATTCCCAGATATTTATTAACGATCCAGAAACCGCTGTCATTAACATGAGACAGTATGGTTGCGCCCGATGCTATTGCAACCACAATCAGGGCTGCATCAGGCTGGCTGAGGTTCAATACAGGCAGTACCGGAGAAATTATTCCGGCTGCTGTTATCATCGCAACCGTTGCGGATCCCTGTGTAACCCTCACCAGCGCTGAAAGGGCCCAGGCAAGAAATACGACCGGAATTGGTGATCCTGCTATTGATTCTGCAAGGATAACTCCTATCCCGCTGTCGACAAGTATCTGTTTCAGGACACCTCCCGCGCCTGTAACCAGAATGATGATCCCGGCAGGTCCGAGTGCCTTTGTGCTCAGGTCAAGAATTAACTGTCCCGACATCTTCATCCTGATGCAAAGAAGTATTGAAAGCAGAGTGGCTATTATAAGTGCTGTAAAGGGATGGCCGATAAATATGAGGATATCTGAAAGCAATGATTGTGAAACCGTGCCTTTATCAACACCCATTTTAATAAAAGTGCCCATCAGGATGAGAAGAAGCGGTATGAGGATCAGCGAAGCGGTGACAGCATAAGACGGGGTTCTCTGATTTGGATTTTCTGATCCGGCATCGGGTTTTATGATATTCTCCGGGGCCGGAATATATATTTTTTTTGATATGAACCTGCCAAAGAGAGGACCGGCAATTATTGCAGCGGGTAATCCGACTATCACTCCGAAAAGTATAACCCAGCCCAGGTCGACATCAAGAATATTTGCCACAGCCACAGGACCGGGTGTCGGCGGGATCATCGCGTGGCCAACAGCAAGCCCCGCCAGCAGAGGAATGCCAAAATATAATATTGAACGTCTGGTCTCTCTTGTAAGGGCATATACAACCGGGATAAGAATTATAAAACCCACATCAAGAAAGATCGGTATCCCGATCATGAATCCGGTAAGTGTCAATGCCCAGGGAGCTTTCTCTTTCCCGAATTTGCCGAGGAGATATCTTGATAAAGCCCTGGCTCCTCCCGAACTTTCAAGCATCTGCCCGAATATTGCCCCGAGACCGACAATTGTCGCAATAAATCCCAGCGTACCCCCCATACCTTCCTGTATGCTTTCAGATATCTTTGACAATGGCATTCCTGCAAGTATTCCCACAAAAATTGACGTGATGAGGAGGGAAATAAA
>DNOQ01000269.1:0-1248 GCA_003501665.1 Bacteroidales bacterium
GACAGCTGGGCAATTCAGCTTGGTGCATTCAAAGTAAGATCAAATGCAGAGAGATACAGGAGAACACTTGAAAAGCTCCTGAACAGAAAAGTTGATATAATCATAGAAGGTGATTTCTGGAAAGTAAGGATCCCCGACCTTAAAACCCGCGAGGAAGTTGATAATAACCTCGAAATCCTCAGACAAAACGAAGTAACTGAAGTATGGGTAATAAAACTGAAAGCAAAACAACAGCAGTGGATCCTTACTGAAAGACAGGATACTATAATAAGCATAACCGAAACAACCGGGGAACAGACCGACACAACTTTCAGTCTTGCAACTTCAGTCGAACTTAAAGCATTTAATAAATTAAATGACGCGATTGCCCTTAAAGATACTCTCTTAGGATCAATTCAGAAACCAATCCTTATCATCCGGCAGGATGGTTTGTATAAAGTCAGGATCACAGGCTTCACAAGCTATGACGACATGATCGATTTCATCGTATCGCTGAAGAAATCCGGACTGAAAGAAGTATATCTTCCTCCTGTCAGTAAATCACAAAAGGGGAAACGCATGCCTGTTGAAATAACAGTAGAGACTAAACACGAAATTATCCGCGAGGGAATAACTCAACAACCAGTAATGGAAGAGGTTCCTCCGGTTAAAGAACCTGAAATTGCTCTTCAGGTTGGAATATATCATAAGAAAAAACAGGCATTGCGGGCACAGAAGAGGATCGCTTCAAAACTGAACCTGCCGGTTGAAATAGTACTTCAGTGGGACTACTACCATGTAATAGTAACCGGATTTTATACAAGGGAAGAAACATACAAATATTATCCCGAACTGGCCGGGATCGGCTATCCGGGGGTTACAGTCATCGAAAATTATAAGAAGCAGAAATAGTTGTTATCCATATTTAAAATACTTACCAATGAGTTGCCTGTTTGCTTATAAATGATAAATGTTCAACAACTTCAATATATGTGGATATAAATCCGGTTCCAGGTGTAATATATCTGAATACCGCTCATTATCGTCACTTCTTACCCAAAAAAATAAGAAAATAATATCCCTGACTGCAATAATCATTCTTACAATGCAGGCACTTACATTAAACGTATATCCTGTTAATATTCGAAAATCTGAAATTGTCATTCAGAAACAAACAGATTTTAACATGGTAATTCAGGTCGGGGCATTCATTAAAGAAACGAATGCCACTGTTTTCAAAGAAAAACTTTCTGCAATCATCGATAAACC
>DNOQ01000269.1:1341-3867 GCA_003501665.1 Bacteroidales bacterium
TGAACGAAACAGAAGTGCCGTATTATGCTGAATTACCTCCTGATACAATTCAAAAGAATTCTGAAGAGAATATCGTTGAACCTGAAAAATTAACGGAACGTGACAGCCTTATAACTGAAGAAACTGCTGCTGAGACTCCCGATATTTATGCACTTGAGATTGGGGTTTTCCGTAAAAAACCCCGGGCTTTAAATGCACAAAGGAAAGTAATATCAAAACTGAATCTCCCCGTTGAAATAGTTACCCAATGGAATCGTTATCATGTAATAATCACAGGATTCAAAAAAACAGAAATTAACAGATACATTCCTGAGATTGCCCGGCTTGGTTATGATGATATATCTGTTATCAAAAATTATGGTAAACAACAATAATGCCATCCTGTTTTTACTATAACCGGATGAATTCTCCGTTTTTGATGGGTTTATCAATTTTTTAAAATATGGATAGAATCTCTATCTCAAACTGAATGAAATTAACTGTTACCATAACATATATAATTTCTTATCGTTAATACAGGTTTATAAATATTATATTTACCATATAATTAGCTTGTTATTAATAGAGATTTAATTCAGGATCAATCTGAAGATCCAGTAATTTTCATCAAATCATGTTCCGAATTAGAAAAATAACCAATCCAAACCTTGAGGGTAACAGGCAGGTCGTGGAAAGGATTAAAGAGATCCTCCTTCAGCAATTTGCTGCCTTAAGGACAGAACAGATAGAAGAAATCTCAAAGCAGATGCTAAATCCTGTTAGTAAGAAATATCAGACATCACTGATAATTGCTGATGACTTCCGTGGTAATATCCGGGGATTTGCTATCATGATGTTCATGTCGGACCTGAAGTTCTGTTATCTTGATTTCCTGTCGGTAACACCGGGAAAACCAACATCCGGTGTAGGCGGCTCAATCTATGAGAGGATCCGAGAAGAAGCTGCTTCGCTTGGTACAATAGGTATATTCTTTGAATGTCTCCCGGATGATCCTGCTTTATGCCGCGATCATTCTTCCATAAAACAAAACCAGAAACGCCTTGCCTTTTATGAACGATATGGAGCTTTCCCGATAATTAATACTGCTTATGAAACACCGGTAAAAGAGAGCGATGACTGTCCTCCATATCTTGTGTATGATGATCTTGGTACACATCGGCCCCTGAGGGCAGAAGAACTGAAAAAGATCTACAAAGCCATCCTTTTACGTAAATATTCAGACTTATGCCCACCGGATTATATCGAATTGGTAGTCAACAGTGTAAAAGAAGATCCGGTAAAGCTCAGGGAAGCCCGCTATGTTAAGATTCATAAGGGAGCGGAAAACGGACAGATAAGATCCGGTGGCATAAAAATCCGCTTGTTTGTTAACGGGAAACACCATATCCACCATATTAAAGAGATAGGCTATGTTGAATCTCCTGTACGTGTGAAAACCATTTTCAGGGAAATATCCAAATTAGGTATTATCTCTGAAGAGAAAGTAAGAGAGTATCCCGACAGGTTTATTTATGAAATACATGACCGGGCATATATAAGGTATTTCAGAACTGTCTGTGCCGGACTGGATCCCGGCAGATCGGTATATCCTTACGTATTCCCGATCCGTAATACAACCAGGCCGCCTACAGAACTTTCAGTCAGGGCAGGGTACTATTGCATTGACACTTTCACACCGTTAAACATGAATGCCTACCTTGCAGCCCGATGGGGTGTGAATTGTACTCTGACAGCCGCAGACTTCATCCTGGAAGGCCATAGAATAGCTTATGTGCTGACAAGACCTCCGGGCCATCATGCGGAACAATTTGTGTTTGGCGGATTCTGTTATTTTAACAATGCGGCAATAGCAGCCAATTATCTGTACAGATATGGTAAAATTGCCATTCTTGATATTGATTATCATCATGGCAACGGACAACAACAAATATTTTATAGAAGGAATGATGTCCTGACAGTATCAATTCATGGTCACCCTTCATTTGCCTATCCGTATTTTTCCGGATTTGCAGAGGAGAAAGGAGAAGGCCCCGGTTATGGATTTAACTACAATTTCCCGTTAAAGGAGGAAATAAACGGTGAAGAATATCGCAAAACATTGAGCAGGGCTCTGGAAACAGTCAAAAAATTCAAACCTGTTTTTCTTATTGTAGCTCTCGGTCTTGACACTGCCAAAGGTGATCCGACAGGGACATGGTTACTTGGAGCTAATGACTTTTCCTTGAACGGGAGAATGATAGCCGGATTAGGGTTACCTACCCTCTTTATTCAGGAGGGGGGATACAGGAACAAATACCTCGGTATTAATGCACGTTCCTTTTTTAAGGGGTTTTATGAAGGGTACACTCAGAACAATCCGGAATAAAACTATTATCTTGCAAACGCAATGCGAATTAATGCAAACAGATACATATAATGAATCCTGAGAAATTTTCAGTGAAATCACGGTTCAGAAGTTTTCTCCATGCTTTTAACGGCCTCTGGTTGCTGCTGAAAAGTGAACATAATGCAAGGATTCATACACTT
>DNOQ01000451.1 GCA_003501665.1 Bacteroidales bacterium
TTTTCCAGACAGATGAGGAAGTGGCTTCACATGCTAATCAGGCTCAGCTGGGTTCAAACTGGCGCGCCGGAGATATGAAATATGCCGACCTGAACGATGATGGCAAGATCAATCCGGGAAACAATACCCTGGCGGATCCTGGTGACCGTAAGATTATTGGTAATTCTACCGCACGATATTCCTTTGGGATAAATCCGGAACTCAGTTATAAGAGTGTGACGCTAAATATTTTCTTCCAGGGACTATTCAGGGATTACCTTCCGCCTAATGATAACTGGAAAGCTTTTTATCCATATAATGCGGGCCATGTTGAAAAGTATTATATTACTGAATCATGGAGTGAGAATAACAGGGATGCCTATTTTTCAGCACCGACAATCAGCACTAATACCAAGAAAAATGTTCAGCCACAATCACGATATGTTCAGAATGCAGCTTACGGCAGACTGAAGAATCTGACCCTGAATTATGAGCTTCCCGGAACCCTGATATCTAAAGCAGGAATCAGCAGAGCCCAGGTATATTTTTCGGGTATGAACCTGTTTGAGATAACCAAAATACATAAACCCCTTGATCCGGAGTCTATTCAGGAAATTACCCAGGAATATTATTTCCAGCGGATTTTCACTTTGGGTGCTAAATTAACCTTCTGATTAACCTGTTAAAAGATAGAGAAATGAATAAAAATATATTAAAATTTGGCTTGTTGCTGATTGTGTTTTTTCTGAATTACAGTTGCAACGATGATTTTCTTGAAAGATATCCTTTGGACAGGATCAGCAATGATACATTCTGGAATACTGAAAACGACCTTAAGGTCTATAATAACAGTCTTTATAACCTGGCAAGAAATGATAATGATGTACCGATACTGATGGCTCATGACGACGGATTCGACAGTAATAATCAGAGTTATTGGTATCTGGATGAAATGACTGACAATATTGCACCCAGGGAAGCAAGGCATATTTTTTATCAGCGCATAAGAGCAGGTAAGCACACTATTCCGTCAGGTCCCGATATGTTTGGCTGGAGAAATGGCGGCTGGACATTTGTAAGAGCACTCAATATCGGACTGGACAACTATGGTAAAGCCAAAATACCTCAGGCCACAATTGATAAGTACGCAGGCGAGGCACGTCTGTTCCGGGGTTGGTTTTATGCAGATATGGTATCGAAATACGGAGATGTGCCATGGGTTGAACATGAACTGACAACTGAATCTGAAGAATTGTATGGCCCCAGGACGCCGCGTGATGAGGTTATGCAAAAAGTACTTGCCGACCTTACCTTCGCGTGTGAAAAGCTGCCTTCAAACTGGGGAGACGGACAGGCTCCCGGCAGAATAAACCGGTGGGCCGCCCTTCTTGTTAAATCAAGGGTTTGCCTCTTTGAAGGGACCTGGCGAAAATATCATGGCATGTCCGGTTCCGGTACATGGTTAACAGAGGCTGCTAATGCAGCTCGGGAACTTATTGAGAATGGACCATATAAGTTATATACTACAAGTGATATGACCCATGCTTATAATGCTATTCATCGTATGACTGATCTCTCAGGGAATCCCGAAGTTATTTACTGGAGAAGATACCAGCTTGGAGTCTTTACAAACCATGTTCAGAGCTATCATGCAGGTTACAATGGAGGTGCCACTAAAAATATGGTTGAAGATTACCTTTGTACCGATGGTCTGCCTATTACTGTGTCGCCGTTATATAAAGGTGATGCGCTTTATGAGAATATTTTTGAGAACCGTGATCCAAGACTGCGCCAGACAGTATTACATCCGGCCGATCAGCCATATTATATCTATGGCAACCATGAATTCAGTAAATATCCATATCCCAGGATTACTGGTATGTCTGGAGGTCGCATGAGCACAACCGGCTATCATATAATTAAAGTGTATGAAAACAGTGCGGCTGTTGCTACGTATAATACTTCCTCAACACCCGGTATTGTGCTGAGATTTGCCGAGGCCCTTCTCAATTTTGCCGAAGCAAAAGCTGAACTGGGAACTCTTACGCAGGCCGACCTCGATATCTCTATAAACAAGCTTCGCGACAGGGTTGGAATGATCCATATGGATATTGCTAATATTCCGGTTGATCCCAGATATACTGATGACGGTATTTCTCCTTTAATTGTCGAGATCCGTCGTGAGCGCCGCGTTGAACTTTTTATGGAAGGATTCAGGTACGATGACCTCAGACGCTGGAAGCAGGGGAAAAAACTCCTTGTTCCCAGTTATGGAATGAGATGGGATGCAGCCAATAAAACCCGTGTCGATCCAACAGGAAAAGTTACTATTAAATCATCCATTGATCCTGTTTCAGGTATTGAGTATCTCGATATTTATAAAGGAACTGATTTCGCCGTTCCTGAATTTGTAGCGACTAAACATTATTTCTGGCCTGTTCCGCTTAGCGTTATTTCTCAGAATCCCGCTATAACACAAAATCCAGGGTGGAATTAACAGTTATTTATTAACTTAATTTAAAAAATAATTCTTTATGTGGATAAAGCCGTAACTTTATGCATGGTTACGGCTTTTTCGTGGAACAAATACACCATATTGATACGTAGCAAAGTTCTTAGGGAAAGATTTAATAATTTAAATATGAAACAAAAAATCCACTTTACGTTTGGAATGTTGGTACTGGCAGCATTCATACTTATGAATATGACGAGTTTAAAAGCTCAGTCAGATCAGAGCACCACGACAGAGATCCGGAAATTGCAAAATCCGGTGACCGAAAACTATATCAGAACACAACTCCGTAAAAGTAGTCCCCGACTTATCCTTACACCGGAAATTGAACGGACACTTAAGAGAAAACTCAAAATCGATCCGGTTGTTAAGAACTACTATGCTGCAATGAAGATCAATGCGGGAAATATTATGGAGAGTCCGGTTCTTACAAGGAATGTTGTGGGACGCCGTTTACTTGGTACATCAAGATCAATGTTGCACAGGATGACAGTCCTTTCGATGGTGTACAGAATTGACAGAGATCCATCTGTACTGAAAAGAATTAACGAAGAACTTATTGCGATATGTAATTTCCAGGACTGGAATCCATCACATTTTCTGGATGTTGCAGAAATGTCACTTGCAGTTGCCATAGCAGTTGACTGGGTTGGACGCTATCTTCCAAAAGCAACAACCGAACTTGCAAAGAAATCACTTATTGAAAAAGGTATTAATCCCAGTTATGTTAAAGGCAATTACGGTTGGGTCAGCGGAACAAACAACTGGAACCAGGTATGTAACGGGGGAATGATAGCTGCAGCTATTGCGGTTGCCGAAAAGGATCCTGCACTTGCGGCGAAAACAATAAACAGGTCACTTGACGGTATGCCGGCAGCTCTTAAGCAATATGCACCCGGCGGTGTTTATCCTGAGGGCGCTACCTACTGGGATTATGGTACAAGCTTTTCAGTGATTACTTCTTCCATGCTTGAAAGTGCTTTCGGAACTGATTTTGGAATTGCAGATTTTCCCTCTTTTCTTGAAAGTGCCAACTTCAGAATGCTTTGTGTTGCCCCGTCGGGTCAATATTTCAACTTTGCCGATTGCGGCGACAGGGAAGGGACACATGGTGATATTGTTCTGGCGTGGTTTGCACAACATACAGGTAATGCGCTGTATCTTCAAAAAGAGAAATTCTTAAAACCTGCCGGATCAATGGGTAATCTTTCACGATTGGCGGGTGCCGGACTTGTCTGGCTATCTCAGTTCGAATTAAAAGAGGAAACAGAATTACCCCTGGTCTGGAAAGGTGAAGGCTCAAATCCGCTCGTAATATTCAGGGGAGGGAATGATGATCTTCATAAATATTATTTCGGAGGAAAGGGAGGCAGGGCTAACCTGAGTCACGGTAATATGGATGCAGGCAGTTTCGTTTTCGAACTCGACGGGGTAAGATGGGCTGTTGACCCGGGTGTTCAGGATTATAATACCCTCGAGCAGGCAGGTTTCGATCTCTGGGGTCAGTGTCAGGATTGTCAACGCTGGACACTGCTGACGAAGGGAAATCACGGGCATGGTACACTGACTGTTGATGATGCAAGATTCAAAGTTGATGCAACGGCCCCGATAATTGATTTTAAAACAGGTACTGCACCTGAGGCAACAGTAGATCTGACTCCGGTCTATGACGGGAGGGTTAAAAGTGCTCACAGAAAATTTGTTAAGGACTCGGATCATTCGGTAATAATAGAGGATCAGATTCTGTTGAGCGATTCCACAAAGAGTCTGACATGGGCACTTATGACCACAGCTGAAGTGGTCCCGGCAGTTGACGGGGCTTTGCTTAAACAGGATGGAAAAGAATTGCAGCTCAGGATATCTTCACCTGAGGGAGTAAAGTTTTCTGTTATTATGATGGATCCGCCCCCGTTGAAGCTTGACAAGCGGATACCTGATCTGAAAAGGTTAGAGATAAGGATACCCGCTTATATTTTTTCTGACGGAAAGGGGACAATAAGGATCAGGCTGACCTCTACCGAATGATAGCCGGTTTTTGATTCTCAGTTGAGAAATATTCTTTGGAAATAATCATTCTTAAAAGAGAATCATTCTCAAGTGAGAATCATTCTCAGATAAGAATTAATCTGAATTGAAAAACCTGAATTAAAATATTCCATAGTTGAACTTCCTTATATAATAATCAATATCCTGAACTTTTGTAACCAAATACCGGAAAGATGAAAAAGAATATTGTAAAATTATTGATTGCCACTCTGGTAATGATAATGATCCAAGCCTTACCATTATTGGCGGAACTTAAACCCAGGGAAAGAAATATCCTGGCTAATGAAGCAAAAGCAGTGGATCTGGCAAATGTGTTGATCACTGATGATTCCTGGAACAAACTTCCCGGTTATAACGACCGGAAATTCTGGGAATTGTTGCCTGCAAATATCAGGCAGGAATATACTAATCGGGCTGAGGAATATATCACTTATGACTGGCCGGTAGTGAAAGCTACGGACTACCTCGAATTTATCCGTTCAGGCGACAGGCGGCAACAGGTTTATGCCGCATGCAGTAATGCTCTGATCTCTCTTGTGATGGGTGAACTGGTTGAAGGCAAAGGCCGGTTCATCGATCAGATCATTAATGCGGTATGGTATTACAGCGAACAAACATGGTGGGGATGGTCAGCTCACCTCGGCTCACAAAAGGCCGGGCCGGGATTGCCTGATATAAATGATCCCTATGTTGATCTTGGTGTCGGTGAGGTTACAAGCAATCTTTCATGGACTTATTATCTTTTTAAAGAAGAATTCGATAAAGTCCATCCGCTGATTTCAAAAAGGCTTCTTCAGGAAATCAATAGCAAATCGCTGACGCCATATTTTGTCAGGGATGATTTT
>DNOQ01000557.1 GCA_003501665.1 Bacteroidales bacterium
GCATATATGCCGTCGGTAAGCCAGTGGCTGTAAACCTTTGTTACACCGCCGGGATCGCCACCTTTTCCAAAATAGAATCGCGCATAATCGTCGAGGTATCCTTTATCGTGAATCCACCTGCCTTCATAAAAGTGATGTCCTGCAGAACAGTTTATTGTGTTATGCTTTTTGCTCCAGCTTACCTGCGGAAGAAATTCGGTGATGACGAAGCCGTCAGGGGTGTTTTTAATATGCTTGCGGTAAGTCCACCACCTGAAATAATAGGTTCTTTCTATATACTTGTCGGGGCATTCAAACAACGGTACATTCCTGCCCATCCATTCCGCAGCATATGCATTCGGAATGTGGTTGACAACATTTTCAATGTCGTTTGCATTGAATTCACTGACATATGTCTTCAACTTCTCAGGGCCTGGAAGGTTCTTTTCCAGAAGCACTACCCTGCAGGATGGAAAAATTATAACAATTGTTAAAGTTCCGGTTAATAAGAGGAATTGATAAAGGATTTTCATAGCTTTAATGATAAATTTCCTTCCAGTTGTTTATAAAATGAATTCAAGACAATGAGTGATTTACATGATTGCACGAATTGGTTACACTGATGCAAATGAAACAGGGATAGAGAGATTACCGGGAAATATAAAAAGGATAAGTAATACAACAGGGTCTTTCGGTAATTCATTTTAAGGCAGTGGACTGGTTAGTAATTGTTCTTCAATGCTAAGATAACCTTTTTTACCTATAGTAAATAACTGCAAACAGGTCGCCGCTATGCGCCTTTTGATAATCAATAGAGGTTCTTATGCTATAAACAGGTAGCTCCTACGCGGCTGGGATCAGGAGCGGTATTCTTACTATAAACAGGCCATCGCTATGCTGCTCGGAATTTCCCGATAATATGGATTTTAGCGCCGTAGGCGCTTTCTGTCTGTAGGAAGGGCAGCCTCAGTAATTTTAAAGCGCCGTAGGCGCGACCTGGTTATAGCATACGTTGCATATTACTATCAGTTGTGAGTATCCCAGGGACGATCTGGTTAATTGATAAATATTACTTACGAACCAGATCAGAGGTATAATAGTGTGCAGCAGGTGTTATAATTAGCTTATTATAAATGGAAAAATTATTTTCACATTAAATCTTACATTCATAATAAGGTCAGTAGTATATTTGGATTGATAATATCCCTCATAATGAAAAAATATTCTTTTTACATTCTTGTCTCTGTTCTTTGTATTGATAGCGTAGTTAATGCACAACAGAAGCAAAAAAACAATTTTGAGGACTGGTCAGATAAACCGGTTGTCATAACTCCAGGACTGAAAGGGAAAGCTCCTTCAGACGCAATTGTTCTTTTCAGCAAAAACAACCTGGATCAGTGGAAAAGCATAAAAGGAGAAGAGAATCCTGCTACATGGAAAGTGACTGGCAGAAAATTTACCATCGTACCCGGAACCGGAGATATCATCACCAGAAGAACTTTCGGCGACTGCCAGTTGCATGTCGAATGGAAAATACCGGCAAATGAACAACAGGAGAGCCTTAACTGGGGCAATTCAGGTGTTTATCTTATGGGACTTTACGAAGTTCAGATCTATTCATCATACATGGACGAACATCCAATTTACTTTAATGGTCAGGCAGGAAGCATCTACAAACAATACAAACCTTTGGTCAATGTCAGCAAGCCTGCCGGAAAATGGCAGAGTTTTGATATTATATTCACTGCTCCCCGGTTTAATTCCGACCAGACACTGAAATCGCCGGCTTATGTGACTGTATTTCATAATAACGTACTTATCCAGAATCAGGTTACTCTTAAAGGTCCTACTACTCATGGAGATTACACGGAATATACAGCTCATCCTGAAAAACTCCCTCTGTTCCTCCAGGAGCATGGCAGCAGGGTAAGTTTTAGAAATCTCTGGATCAGGGAATTATAATCCTTCAGTGTTTTGTTGTAAGTATTTGAACTTTCTGCATCACAAAACCATAGTGGGTTCCGGGGGGATTGATGCCGATCTTCATCCCGTTCCAGTCTGTTACCTTATTCCCGGAGCCTTGTCTTTTCCTCTGATATAACGACCTGCCTGCAGTAGTGTTTTAACATCTATATCCCTTAATTTTCCCTCATAGTCGGGCCCGACATTTATGGAAAAAATATTTCCGTATTTAACAGCGCCAAGATAATCCTGATATACTTTTTCAGCCGGAAGGCAAAGATTGTCATGTTCAGGTAATGAATAGAACCACATTGCTCCACCTTTATGTTCAGGAAGGATAGGATAGGTAAACTCGGCTGCCAGATATCCCTTATAGCTTGCTTCAGCTTCCCTGTTGTAAACTGAGGCAGTGGTATCATTGACCGGTCCGGGTCGGCCCATTTCCCTCAGACATAATCTTCCTGCCGGTTCCCCGTGATTGAAGCCAACAAAACAATTTGGCTGAAATTCGTGAACCCATTCGACCGTCTCCTGATGACTTAATCCTCCGTCACCAACAGCATGATCCATCCAATAGAATTCAATTGGTCCGTAATCCGAACATAACTCCTGCAACTGTGCCTTTTTCATTTCAGGATTGATCCCTGATCCTGCATTATATCCTTTACCGTCAACTGCACCGGGCCAGTTCCAGTCACCTTCCGAAAAATAAAGTGCAAGCTTTATCCCATACTTATCACATGACTTCCTTAGCCTGGCCAGGACATCAATGCCCAGCGGGCTGTTTGTTACTTTCTTTTCGGTCGTTTTGGTATCCCAGAGGCAGAAGCCGTCATGATGCTTCGAAAGAAAGAGGATATACCCCATCCCTGCATCCTTCGCGACCTGACACCATTGATCAGTATCACATCCTGTCGCTTTAAAATACGAAGCATCCTTATCAAGGGTGGGAGTCCATTCCTGTCCGGAAAAGGTGCTGAAAGACCAGCAAATGAACATCCCGAATTTCATGTCCTTTATTTGTTGTGCCCTGATCTGGTCATCAAT
>DNOQ01000052.1:0-1358 GCA_003501665.1 Bacteroidales bacterium
CAGGTATCTCATCCAACGGATAATATTTATGTGTCATCCGGTCTTTAAAAACTTTGATTATCCTGATCCCGGAAGGAGCATCACCAAGAGGCCTTCCCACTGCAGATGTAACAATCATTTCGGTTGTTCCGGTGAATGATCCGGCATTGTTATGCAGATGGCCTGAGAAAACGGCTGTTACATTGTATTTGTCAAACAGATTAAGATACTTTTCCCTTAATTCCGGGCCGATATTCGAATAGGTTTCAGGTTCATCGGGGTTTTTAATAAAGAAAGGATAGTGTCCGAAAAGAATAATATGCCTGGCTCTTTTCCCATCATCAAGTCTCTTCCGGAGCCAGTCACGCTGGATTTGCTCGGCTTCATTTTTACCTGACTTAATAAGACAGGTATTCAATCCGATAAATGAGCTTTTTCTGATACTGAAAGAGAATCTGTCGTAACCGTATTTATTGATATATTTCTCAAGGTCGTCTTTTTCAGGAGGCTGCCCTATATCATGATTCCCGGGAGAAAGCCATACAGGTATCGTTTTATCTATTTTTGCCGTTATCCTGTCAAACTCATCCCACTGAGCCTGGTTCGACTTATCATGTACAAAATCACCTGTAATAACGACAAAAGCAGGTCTGATACTGTTTATCCTTTCAACAGCTTTTTCATACAATACTGTTTCCCCTGAAAAATCCTTATTGTCTAAAAATCCAAACTGAGGATCAGTCATCTGGACAATAAAAAACGGATAAGTCGATTTTCTGTCCTGCGCGCTAAGATCAACGCTTAAAATGAATACAAATGATACCAGAATGAAAAGAGTTCTGCTGATGGGTTTCGGACCTGACATTTACTTAGAAATTAATTAATATCCTTAAATTACCGTATTCCTTTGTGTTACTTTGTGATATCCTTTGAGATCCTTCGTGGTTAATAATTTAAAAACAATAATATCTTTGTTTTCTCACTATTTATTGGGTATTCATGAGAAAGATCTTTATTTTATTGATCACGGCAAAATTATTCATTTTGTCATCAGTTTTATCTACTTAGAAGGATGATTCGTTTAAGATATTTCAGATTGAGTCTTAGAACCCTCATGGCGGGACTCGCAAGGGCGGATGGCAGTGGTAATCGGGACAGATTGCTTCGTCGTCCCGCGTTGGAACAGGAATGGCATTCGACCCTGCATTTTATTATCACCGCCCGGTCAATGTGGCAGCAGCACACGGATACGGGCCGGCAATATTGGCCGGAGCTGAAATGCTGATCCTGCTGAAAAACTTTCAGATAGCCATAAATGATTCTGCAGTAATGTTTTATCCGGCCGGAACAGACTGGAAAAATTACAGGTAAATTATGAC
>DNOQ01000052.1:1419-7762 GCA_003501665.1 Bacteroidales bacterium
GAAAGCCGCACAAGGATCTATGATGTAATACAGCAGCTGGCCATGGTTGACATAAAGATCATAGAACTTTTTGGTATTGATGCTCTCGATATTAACCGTGTAACTGCAGATAATAACGACTGGTATGAGGTTAATCTTGCCGACGGAAGTATTGCTGAATTCCCATCCTGGTTCCGCCCGGTAAAGTCTGAAGATGGATCATGGTACACTTCAGATTCCGACGGAACCATCATTTCAAAAATGGCGGCAGGGGCGACATTTTTCGACCAGATGCATTATCCGTACGAAAATGATTACCCTCACGATTTCAAAGGTTTAAAAGATGCCCTGAAAAAGATCTCATGGATCGTCCATTCACATGCATCCAACCTGGATGCTACCGAATTAAGGTCCAGGTTGCTGGATCTCAGGGAATCGACCAAAAAGGCACTTGTAATGTCGGGCGGTGTAAAACTTCTTGAATATGGCTTTTTTATAAGAAGAATGGATAATTTTCTGATGGATCTGATCATTAATGAAGATAAAGCATCTGAATTGCTTGATCTGCTTGTTGAAATGCATCTTGCTTCGCTTGAAAAGAAATGCAGGACGGTTGGAGATATAGTTGACGTCATCCGCTTTGGGGATGATCTCGGAATGACATCCGCACCGTTCATGGACCCCGATACATTCAGGAAACTCCTGAAGCCCAGATACAAGATCCTTTGCGATTATGTAAAGAAAAACAGCAACATGAAGATCTTTCTGCATTCCTGCGGAAGCGTAAAACAATATATCCCCGATCTGATAGAGGCGGGAATTGATATTCTTAACCCTGTTCAGACAAATTGTTACGACATGGATCCTGTGGATTTGAAAAGAGAATTCGGCAGGGATATTGTTTTCTGGGGCGGAGGGGTTGATACCGCGACTGTAATTAACCACGGAACACCGGAGGATGTAAGGAAAGATGTTTTGAAAAGATGTGAGATCTTCTCAAAGGGCGGAGGATTTGTTTTTGCCCCGATACACAACATTTTATCCGAGGTACCTCCGCAAAATATTGTTGGGGCCTATAACGCCGTAAACGAATTCAACGNNTTCACGGCCTCGTATCTCTTTAACAGCTTCGATCATTGCCATAAAACCATCCACCGGGACATAATCAGGGATCGAATTACCTGAACCTAATCCATAGCCCCGGGCTGTCTGCCGGAATAAAGAACCCTGTTCCAGAACAGTTCTGTAAATGGTGTCAGGATCGCTCATGATCAAAAGATTCAGATCAAATCCCCCGAAAAGGCCGATCCTGCCGGAATATTTATCTATCCATTCAGAGAAAGGTGCGATCTGGTCCTCATTGGAGTGTTTTGCATCAATACCCAGTGCGATAATATCTTCCATTAAAGTAAAAATATTACCGCAACTATGGAGGAGGAATTTTTTTCCGGAAGAGTGAATAAGGTCAATGATCCTCTTATACTGAGGCAAAATATGCAGGCGTATGATATCAGGATCAAGCAGGGTTGATGTTTTATGTCCAAGATCGTCACCCATCCTGAAGAATACATATATATCAGAATAGTTTTTTATGACCCATGACCAAAGTTCAATCCACAGGTCTCCGATTTTGATGAACAGGTCCCTGAACAGATCCGGATCCATGCATTGCATAATGCAAAGTGGTTCATACCCGACAAGGTCACGACTTGCTTCGAAAATTCCGTAGCCGCAACCTCCGAAAGCTTTCATGCCTGCCGGTAAAGTATTGCGGATTGCCTCAAAATGAGGAGTATATGTTTTTTTATAAATCTGAGGTATATCCTTCCATGGATATTTATTAAAATCATCTCTCGTCTGTATGGGTCCAGGCATCCCTCCCATAATTGCTCCATGTCCCGGTAAGATGTCACAGACAGCGGCTTCAAAATCGAATCCGTCGTAGGTCATATCTTTCCAGAAACCGATTACCTTCCTATAATACTCCTTCAAATCACTGGACTTACTCCCTGACGGATCAAGGTTTTCACCCGTTATCTTTGAAATGAAAGGTGCATCTATATGATGCTCATAAACAGGCAGTCGGGATGGCCGAAGATTCGATACCGCCTGAAGAAGATTTGTATAATCGGGTATGAATTCAGAATCCATTCTACAAGGACTTCTTCAATCCAAGTGTTACAATTTCATTGGCACGGATCTTAACCTGAACATACCTTCCGTTAATAACAGGATCTTCTGGATTTTCCAGGGGCATTTCAATAATATTAAGACGCCGGGCTGACGAAATATTTACAGGCGCTTTAACATTCACGGTTGTGGCCCTGCCATTAATTTCGGCAATTCTTACGATCAGTTCCTTCCCGTCTTCCGATGGTTTGAAACCGGATAAAATCACACCCGGTGAATCGATGGAAATGAATGAGTTCTCTTCGGGCCGTGTTGCATGATCCATACCAAGAGCGAGTGACGGAGGTTCGGCAGCATAAACAGGAATATTGAAATTATCACCCTCGGCCCACACCCCGTTTTTCCAGTCACCCTGATGCGGGAAAAGCGAATAGCTGATGTTGAATTTTCCAAGGTTGGGGTAGATATCCGGATTACCTGCCGATCTCATAAGAGTCAGCCTGAGGTCTCCACGGGTATAAGAGTGTCCATACCTGGTCCTGTTAAGGAGCGCTATCCCGACTCTCCCGTCGGTAATGTCGACCCATTTCTGAGCCGGCACTTCCTGCCCGTCCTCCACTTCAGCCTTAACACCATAAGCATCCTGATGTCTCAGATGAAACGGAGCTTCCATGCCATTGATCTTGCCGTCCACAGGTCTTTCAACAACATCGAAAGGGACCTGTGAATAGAATTTTGATCCGGGCATATTAAGCGGAAACACTGCCCTGAGCATCGGAGAATCTGTTGAATCGGTACCGGTCTCAAGCCAGTGTACTTCCAAATCATAATCTATCCGGGGATATGAACGGTAGAGATAGGTACGCTCAATAAACCTTGATTTTCCCCAGGTCTTAACTGTTTCGATACAAGCTCTTACAGGTCCGGCTTCAACTATTTTCACGCTTTCGATATTTGAAACATCTTCCTGCTTAACTATTTTGTTGATTGTCCACGATTTCATCCCTCCTTTCTTATCTTCCAGATAGATCCTTAACTTGTTCAACTGGCCTCCTTCCCTTACAAATTCTTTACCTGTACGTTTATCATAAAGACTTGTTATCCCTCCTGTCTTCGGATCGATTCTGATTTTGAAATAATCAGTTTCGAAGGTATTATTATTGAAGGGAATCGGATTTTTATGTTCACCTGGTTGTGTCATGTCAATATAAAAAGTCTTATATCCTCCCGCGGGCATGTTATCAACCACGAACTGGACTTTTGAAGTAAATCCCGGAGGTGTGGGTTTTGACGAGACTATCTGTGCGGGATATGTATTGCCTGAGGCATCCCGGACCATAACAGTTGCCAGGTTTCCGCCTGATATCAGCTGTTTATCTTTATATGATGGTGACAGGAAATTTTCATTCTGAGGTTGGCCTTTTGCTTCCGGCCGGGATTTATCAACCGGGGTGAATTTATTTCCATAATAATTTGAACCCCATGAAACAACTTTTATCGTAGCGGGTTCCTCGTGCGACCAGACACTGGCTTCAACAATCGACTTTCTGATATAAGGCTGGAGGTTATATGCAACCACAGGTTGTCCCTTTCCCTTCTGGAATTTAACCTCATCGGCCATTTTCCGGAAGGCATTATTACGGAGTTCTGTTGTTTTTCTGAGCACCTCGCTGTAACGGGCAACCGCTTCCCTGTTTGCTTCATAGATTGCAGAACCCGGAAGGATATCATGGAACTGGTTGAAGGTGACGGTCTGCCAGAGATCATTGAATTCCGCAGCAGGATAATTATCTCCGTTGAGCCATCTTAATGTATTGAAAAACTCGCCTGTAAAAAGAGCATTTTCACTGTTCCTGTTGCCCTCCTTAATTCCGGCAACAGTTGTATAGCAGCCTTCAAAAATGAATTGCATCTCCCCCTTGTGTGTGGGGCGTCCTTCCATCTCCTTCGATGCCTGCCGGAAGAATTTCCCGGCAGTTGTAAATTTAACGGAAGGGTATCCGGGTGTTTTATCAAGCTGGTGAACCATTTCGATATTGGCACGGGTTGGTCCTCCACCATGATCTCCCACACCCGTAATATGAAGAATTCTCCTCTTATCGGNNGAATCGGGTGCTACCCACCAGAAGGTGCCCAGGTATGGTTTGCAGCGGTGAAAATAGAAATAATCACACCCGGCCAGTTTAAGTATCTGGGGCATCTGGGATATGTGACCGAAATTGTCGGGGAGCCATCCGATCTTTGCCATTTTTCCGAAACGGCTCTGAAAGTAACGCTGTCCCAGAAGAAAAGAACGAGTGATGGCCTCACCCGATGACAGGTTCATATCTCCTTCTGTCCACATACCACCGGCAAGTTCAAGGCGGCCTCCCCTGACATATTGCTTAACCAGTTCGAGAAGAGGGGGATCAACCATCTCAACGAAGTTATAAACTGCCGCCTGGCTCTGCAGCATCGTATAATCAGGATACTCCTTCATGAAAGCCACCACCTGCCGGAGATTATCATTGCACATCTGCATGGTCTCGGAGTAGGTCCACAACCAGTTCATATCCATATGTGCATGTCCGACCACATGAATTGAATCCCTGGGAACCGCCTTTATTACAGGCACCCGTTTAGTCTGGCAATAAATATTTGAATATGAATACATCACCAGAATCATTAATACAAGAGATACAAATTTCTTTCTCATTGTCCGGTTATTTATTAGTAATAAAAATAATTGTTAGAGAATGAAAAGTAATAAAAAAGAATTTAATAAACCACCCCGGCCAGACCATTTACATTTCTGCAAGTCCGACGATTTCTGCGTCTGGCCACCCCTCCTTTTAAAGGAGGGGAAACTTAATTACTTATAAACCATTTAATTATAGTAGTTTATGTTATTAAAACATTCCTTAGGTTGACGGCTATGCCCTGTGCCCCTGCGCCTCTGTGCCATTCTCTTCCCCCGGATACTAAGATTCTCTTTTACCGAAAATATCAGTCGAACTCGCGGATGGCTTCAAACATTGCCATAATATTTTCGGGAGGAACATCGGGTAAAATATTATGAACGGTGTTAAACACAAATCCGCCATCCTTTGAGAAAATCTCAATGTTACGTCTAACGTGGTCTTTCACTTCCTGAGGCGTTGCTCTGTTGAGGATGTTTTGAGTATTTGCACCTCCACCCCAGAATGTAACTTCTGTGCCAAATTCTTTCTTAAGTCTTTCCGGGTCCATTCCATAAGCATTTATCTGTACCGGGTTGATGATTTCAAAACCTGCTTCTATCAGTCCGGGAATAAGCTCATATATTCCTCCGCAGCAATGTAACATAGTATGTGCAGAAGTATGCTTTTTTACATAATCGCACATCACTTTGTGCCGTTGCATAAAGAATTCCCTGTATACTTCTGCAGGCATAAAAGGACCTGTATTGGTACCCAGATCGTCTCCGAACTTAACTACCTCAACTATATCACCGACTGCATCGCATATCTTCACAAGGAAATCCATATGTCTTTCGAGGAGCTTATCCAGAAGCTTGTTAACGTTTACAGGATCCATATAAAGATCCATCAGAAAATTATCGATCCGTCTGAGGAATGTCCCCCATTCAAACAGGTTGCAGCCAACTCCAATAAGTAAAGCTTTGTCAGTTCTGTATCTCTCTGCAATAATTGTTTCTCTCAGTAGCTTCCAGAAATCATTCTCATCCATCCTGTCGTAAGGAGGGAAACCGAAGCCTCCCCAGCTGACCCTTGACATATCATGGCTTATTTTATTATAGTCAGCAGGATAGCCATCCACATAAGGGAAAATAATCTGGTCAAAGAATGTTGCTTCTGCAGGCATTTTGCCGATATATTCCCCTGTTGGCCCGGGTGCCAGCCAGCTGCCATCAGGTTGTTTTTCGGGATTAAACCAAAGAGGGTAAAGACCGGGAACACCGTTTATCAGTTCCAGTTCATGCCAGTAACCTTCATAATTATTAAAAAATCTTCCTATATCCAGCACATCAACCCTGAACATTTCCAGAAGTTCCATTTCAGGCTGGGTTACTTCCTGAATAACATCATAAACATGGTTTTTCAGGTCAAGTCCAAGATATTTTACCAGATTATGATAAGCAACAGCCGAGATTCCGGAACTTGGAGTTGCCCCTATATCCACAGGGATCCTGTCGGGTTGTTTATGATTTATTGCTGAAAGAAGCCGTTCCCTTGAATTCATGGAATACTTTTTT
>DNOQ01000052.1:7869-15705 GCA_003501665.1 Bacteroidales bacterium
TTACCGGCTGATACCCATCCATACCTGTCATCCCGGTTATACACGAAGGAAGAAACTCTAGGCCATGAATTCCGGAATTGCCGCAGGCTTATCTTTTCACCATTATGAACTGCTTCGGGCCATCTTAATACGGGTTCTTCCTGGTCTAAACTCCCATCCTCTTTATTTTCAAAACCTTTTTCAGTATTATTATCAAAAAGCGTTGTATTGTCAAGGAAAGGAGGCCCTAAAGTTACATGCTGAACAATATTGAACATACGTCCGTATTTATTCAGATTTTTGATTTCTTCGGTTACAAAAACCAGAGGTTCACCTTCAGGCATTTCAATCTTCCTTGTCAGCTGTAATCCTCCCATAGGCAAAGTACATGTCATTGAACAGGATATCTTCCCGTCAATTGTCCGGGGTTCAGAAAGAACTGTCCACAAAAGAGTATTTACTTCACCGTGATGAACAAAACCAAAGGCTTTCTCGCCTTCCGACGGAGGTCCCCAACGGTCAAAACATANNATCTTTCAGGTGGAAATCCGCGATCATCCCGCCGATAAGATTTATTTCAAGCACTGCTTTGTTGTTTTCAATCTCCATAACAGTATCTTTTAAGGTTATATATTGATTTTCAGAAGATTTCCCTGCCCCGGAATCAGAGGACAACCTGGTGTTATTTGTCTGGAATGAAAGAAATAGTACAACAAATAAAATCAATATTAAGGTAATCTGCTTTTTCAAGAATAAATCCAAGGTTATCAGAGTATTATATCATTAATTAATATTAATATTCCTCCGGACCGGGATACATTATATTTATTAATAAAAATAGAAGTTTTATAAGAAGTTTCCAAAGGTAAGACTGATTATATTTGCTTTATCACAGGGTGATCTCATTATTAAATCTTCATATAACATCAATGTTTAAAAAATCCTTTATACTCAGAGACACCGGCAGGTTTACCTTATTATCATTATTTTCAATATTATTTACCGGATGCCTGACAAACCAAAATAATCCTGCCGATTATGTCAATCCATTAATAGATACAAAAAGCCCAAGATGGTTATATTTTTCCTCAGCCTGCAGGCCGTATGGACTTGTAAGCCTCAGTCCCGACACATGGGTATACGGCACATGGAACTCCGGTTATCTGTATGATACTACCGTCATCCGTTGCTTCAGCCATATCCATTGCTGGCAGCTGTCCGGAATCCCGGTTATGCCGGTTACAGGCAGTATGAATGGTCATCTTGGTTTTGAGGCCAACAAATCACGATTCTCACATGACAGTGAGATTGTAAAACCAGGTTATCATAAGGTAATACTTGATGATTATAACGTAACTGTCGAACTGACATCCACTTGCAGAGTTGGTTTTCACAGATATTCATTCCCGGAGAAGCAGAAGGGACATATTTTATTTGATATTGGCGCCGAACTGGGGCACGGGAAAATGGATTCAGCTGCCATACGTAAATCGGGTGATAACGAACTTGCCGGATATTCAATAATGTCACCTACATACAGGAGAAAGAAACCCTGCAAAGTGTACTTTATCGTACAATTTAACCGGCCTATTTCATCATTCGGAGGTTGGAAAAAATCTGTGAATGATAAGAAAGCCGGGAAAGTATTAATTCAGGATATAAATGGTTTACAGGGAGTTGAATGTGGGGGATATGTTACATTCGATGATGCAGGCAAGGGACCGGTATTGATGAAGGTGGCTCTTTCCTATGTGAGTGAGGACCAGGCCCGGCTGAACCTGGATGCCGAATTGCCCCACTGGGATTTTGAAAAGATAGTAAAAGAATCATATGATCAATGGAATTACGAACTTGGTAAAATTGAGATTGAGGGAGGAACGTATGAGCAACGGGTCAAATTCTATACCGACCTGTGGCATGTTTTGCTGGGACGACATATTTATAGTGATTATAATGGAAGTTACACAGACAATACAGGACCTGAACCCAGTGTTCGCCAGATTCCCCTTGACAAAAACGGCAATCCGGTTTTCAATATGCATAACTCCGACAGTTTCTGGGGAACCGAATTTAACCTCAATATTCTATGGTCAATAGCTTATCCGCAGGTGATGAATAATATGGCAGCCACTTTGATCGAGTACTACAAGAATGGAGGTATGATAGCACGGGGGCCAAGTGGCGGAAATTATACTTTCGTTATGAATGGTGATCAGGCGACTCCTCTTATTGCCGCGGCATATAATAAAGGTATCCGTAATTTTGATGTCGAGGCCGCTTTTGCCGGGTGTCTTAAAAACTCAGAGTCGGGAGGGATACGTTCACACGGAGGTTATGAGGTGAGTCCCAACAAATACATGGACTATTATGTGGAAAGAGGTTATGTTCCAGAAGGAATTTCTGGTGTGGGATGGCATAAAGACGGATGCTCCCTCACCTTGTATTTTGCTTATCAGGACTGGTGTATGGCACAGTTTGCCAGGAGGCTGGGAAAAACAGATATCTATGAAAAATACCTTAGTCGTTCTTTCAACTACCGGAATGTATTTGATCCTGAGGTCGGATGGATGCGTCCAAGGGAAATGGATGGATCGTGGTATAAAGAATTTCAGCCAATCGTAGAAAGTGGTGCTGCAAGAGGCTTTACCGAAGGGAACTCAGCCATGTTTACATATTACGTACCTCATAATATGAAAGATCTTATACAAATGCTTGGAGGTAGTGATGCTTTTATCACCAAACTCAATAAACAGTTTGAACTGGCTGCTCCAAACCGGTTTATTGCACCTCATGGCCAGCATGCGAGGAATTGGGTTGATTATGAAAACCAGCCTAGTTTTCATATGGCACATCTGTTCAGCCATGCAGGAGCCCCATGGCTAACACAATATTGGGTCAGAAGACTAAAAGATGAAGTATTTAGCGATATCTCACCCTACGGAGGATATAATGGCGATGAAGATCAGGGTCAGATTGGTGGCTTTGGAGTATTGACATCCATCGGACTTTTTGATATTACCGGAGGTGCTTCTGCAAGTCCTTACTACGAAATCACAAGCCCTGCTTTCGACAAAATAACAATTCATCTGGACAACAGATACTACAGTGGTAGAACATTCGTTATCAAAACAATTAACAACAGTCCAAAAAACATCTATATCCAGAGTGCCAGATTAAACAATAAGCCATTAAACAGCTTCCGGATTCCGCATACAGCAATAACAAATGGAGGAGTAATGGAAATAGTACTTTCGGACAAACCCTCGGAATGGGGTATTGATATTGACTGATAATTCCCGTTCCTGAATGCCCTTAAGACATAATCAGCATTCCTGTTATGTTTGCTCAGAATAAACAAATCACAAAACAGGAGAACTTATGAAAAATAAAATTTTGAAATCTCAAACACATCAAAACCGACGAAACTTTTTAAAGTCAAACATTATTTTTGGACTGGGTACCCTAACTATGGGAACGGTTATTCCTCAGTCTTGCACTTCATTAAAAAAACCTGATATATCAGGAGTGATTACCAGGGTTGAATTACTGAAAAAGTACCAGGAGTCTCTTGGTGGGCCTTTTCCAGAACCAACACCATTAAATCCTGTTTTAAGGGAGATAATACAAAAAGACGGTTATCGGATTGAGTCTGTTACATATGAAGGATTTCCAGGCGAAAGAATCCAGGCATTAATACTCATACCGGATGGAATTAATTCCTCAAATCCAGCACCAGGTATCGCAGTCTGGCACCAGCATAACGGTGAATATCATCTTGGAAAATCTGAACCTGGGGGAAAAAGATACCGGAAGCCCCATTGAATCAGCCAGAAGAGGAATAGATCGTATCGCCGAGGTATACAGAATGGAAGGTGCACCGGATAATTTCACATATTTTATTGAACCTGATACAGGACACGTACTTTCAGAGGCCATGTGGAATCTGGTGAAAGAATGCTTTGAAAGAAATCTTAAAAAAGGGTAATATTTCCCGTAAAATATCTTTTCAGTTGCTGTATGATTGTCCGATCCATGATCGGATCAAGACCCAGGGTATTTATTAATGTCGTTTTAAAGCTTTTCTCAATTAAATTTTGAAAATCAATATCAGGCTGGTATCTGTTTCCCGTCTCATCTTCTGCATGGAAAAATAATCCAAACGACATAGCTTTTACTATTCTGTCATAAGGCATATTATACCTGATAGCAAGGTGAATTGCTCCCATAAACCGGTCGTCGGAGCTGAGTTTCCTTGTAAGGTCCTGACCAACACGGAATATTGTATCTCTAAGCGCTTTATTCCTGAAACGAAAGATCAGGTCGTCTATGTGATCTTCAAGATCTGAAACCGTAAAATCTTCAGGGTAGGCAGATCTCAGAATATCAGCCGACTGAAGCATAACTGCTCTGGTAAACTCCTTAACTTCGGTATGATCAAGGACCTCATACATATACACTGCTTCAGGATATAAATAATATCCGTAATAAGCTGCAGTGGCATGTCCGAGGTTATGGATGAAAGCTTTGCGGTCAACCCAGGCCTTAATGTTGCTTTTAGGAGCCAGCCCGTTAACCTGAGGGATAGGATTCTTGAAACCTCTGGCATCAAGTATCAGAGTATTATATGGCTCGGCAAATATGACCAGAGGATCTTTTTCCAGCTCAGCCGACGGCATGATCGGTACCATTTTCCCGATGCTCGTTTCAATAAGTCCGACATAGGTATCAACAGGAAAATCCGGAGGAAGATTCTTTTTAAGCTCACTTCTGACAAAATCTGCGGCTGATCTCATATTTTCCGCGAGAATAATATCGAGAGGGCATTCCGGATTCTCAGCGTATCTCGATTTCAAACCGGAAGCGATCACAGGGATTACTTTTTCGATGGCATTCTTACCAACTGATACGGCCAGTATTCCGGCTGAAGAAACTGCTTCGGCAATAGAAACTGTATTAAAAGCCTGAATTGCCTCTAAATTCGATACAACTATCTCCTCATCCTTTTCACCTTTAATAATGATCCTGTAACTTTTCTTACTATTAAGCCTTTCTACAACAACCGGATCAGCATCTATAAATACCAGCTTGTACCCGCTCCTTCCGAATAACTGTCCGATAAAGGAACGTCCTATCTTCCCCGCACCGAAAATTACGATCTTATGAACATCAATGTGCGATCTGTTCTCTGTAGGATTCATAATAAGGTTTAATTCTTTCGAGTTTTTCACCTGGTTTTTCTTCAAACCATGTACCTCCTATATAAAAACATGTAAATCCCCCTGAAACAATTCCCCAACTGCATGCTTCACGCAGATCGGGATACGGGATCCCTTTGTGCCGCTGGTCAACAACCGATGCAATGACTCCTCCAACAAAATTATCCCCACAACCTGTAGTATCTCCACCCTGATAATTTCTAATCTCTTTGGTGATCCTTTGAGAAACAGGCATTTCCATAATATCTGAAAATCCGAAAAACCTGCCGTCGGAAGTTGTAATAATGTTTCTGGCACCATTGGTTATTATTACTGATGATACCTTATTCTCTGTAAAGAACTTCAGAGCAAGCATTGGATCATGCTCACCACTCAGCCGAATGGCTTCTTCCTGATCAGTGATAAGAAGGTCAATATTTTTGTAGCTTTCATCAGTTTCTCCCAGGGGCCATCGTTTTGAAGGATCTGACTTTTCGTTCCTGAAGTCAAATACTGTGTTTACTACCGTTATACAATCATTTGATTTTGCTTTGCTTAGCAAGGTTGTAAGGTGATCATGAATCTGAGGTACAAGAGCAGTTCCGCCAAAAACGACTATATCAGAATCAAAGAAGTCATCATCCAGGTCATCGGGCCGGTAATCCCATGCTGCTCCTATCGAATTAATGAACATTCTTTCACCATGTCCTTTATCGTAAGTGGGATCTGAAAGTACAACAGTGGATGGTGTGCGATTATCAATAAGCTTATAGTCCTTAAGTATTACAGGTGTTCTTTTAAGTGCCGAAAGAAGGTATTCACCCATTTCATCTTTCCCTCCCCGACCATAGAATCTTACATCACACCGCTCTGTGCCGGTAAGTTGTGCAAGGTTTATAAGCGAAACCACTGATGGCCCGCCGATATTTATTTTATCATAGACCCTTCCACTTGTTATCTTCTCCAATACCTCAGTAAAAGGACGTCCGCAGAATTGCTCAAATTCCTCCTGAAAGACAAGTTTGCCGGGAGTTAAGCCCCCGTCCCCACGATTTTTTGAAAACCAGGGTCGTATGGTATCACTGGTGAAATCGATATTATTATACAACAGGTCCACAAGACAACAACCCACACCTGAAACGATTATTTTTCGGGACATATATAAACGGTTAACCAGAATAAATTAAAGATATTTTTCATAGTCATTTACAAGAAGACGATGCGGTTTTTCATCTTCTTCGATTTCCGGGAACCTTCCGATCTCCTCATAAAACTTGTTGTCCTTTGCATCATCATTTACAAGGCTGACTTCTCCAATAAGGACTTTCCCACTGCCCTTTTCTCCGTAAAATCTGTGGTAGAGCCTCGATTTAAGACAGACGCTCTGTCCGGGTTTAAGAATGAGAGGTTTTCCTGCCTCAACAGTAGTTAAAACTCCATCAATACTTACTGTCACCGGCTCAGGAGATAACTTATCATCATTTGTCGCATTGTAAAGTTCCATCACAAGGTTACCTCCACCCCTGTTGATGATATCTTCTGTTTTGGCCCAGTGGTAATGCATGGGCGTCTCCTGTTCTTCATCAGATACCATGATCTTTTCACAGTACATCTTGTCTTTTTTATCCCAGTTACCATTACGTATGGTGAAGAGCGACAGCCCCCTTTTATTGAAATCACCGCTGCCGAAATCGGTGATATCCCATCCGAGCTTATTATCAATGATTTCGGAGCAGATATCATATTTACCCTTCCATTCTTCAGGTTTCCAGGATGCCCATACCGGCAGCATAAACCTGTGTTCAGCAAGGAACCTTTCAAAATCCATTATGATCCCGTTCATTTCACTTCTTTTCATAATCTGTCTGTTTAAATTGTCGAGCGGTTATTTATATATCAACTTAATAATAATCATTTGACCCTGTAGAATCATACCCAATTTAGATCAAGGGCTGGTTCCAAAGATATATGTCTGTCATAAATATAAAACATTCTAACGAACCATTCCTGAAAATAGTGTTGTGTCAGGTTCAGAGCCCTCTAAAACAGTAATGGTTATACAATTGCCACCGGAATTAATGACTCCGGGGTTAACCGGTATTTCTATCTTCCGGGGCACTGCTTCTGTAAGATCACCGGAAATGGAGGCTGTATCAGTAACAGGTGCATTAAGTCCCGGATGAATCTCATCCCCGGGCCGGTATCCGTCCGGCAACAGATGAAACTTACGGTCATGTTCATTTATGCTTACTTTCAGTAACGGAGAGAATTTTCCGGAAAAATCGAGAAGGTTAATAACCAGATTCCATTTGCCATGCCTGCTTCCTGAAGGTATTTCTTTGATCCCGAAAAAAATATTTATCTGGTGTGTTCTCCAGCCCGAAGTGGACCATGTTCCTCCCCATGTATCGGCAGGGCCGGGGAGAACATAAGGAAATGATTCCTTATCCTCTGACTGACCAATAAGAAAATACTTATCTTCAAAACCAAAGTCATTGGCAAGGAAAGATCTGAAACCATCAGGTCCAAGGGCAAGATCCGCTGACGAATGATCTGCCCTTCCGATACTCCAGATAATATGTTTGTCCCGGCTGCAGGAAATCAGGGCCATTAAAATTAATAGTCCGGGAATTATCAATCTTTTTATCATTTCTTTTCTCAG